>JADGGV010000134.1 GCA_019689775.1 Gemmatimonadota bacterium | reverse complement strand
GGCTCACTTCGGGGGACGGCGGGCGAGGGCGGGGGGGCACCGGGGCCTCGCGTGGTTTGGCGCTCCTTGGGGCCTTGCGCTCGTCGTGAGGCCCTGCACGGTGGGTGTTGCTCGGCGGCACGCGGCGGCGTCGAGAGCTGCGTCGGCGTGTCCCGGCTCCAGGGCGCGGGGTGCGGAACGGCGCTCTTGCCGCGCGGCGTGTCGGCGGAGACATTTCGACGATCCCACGCCTGCGTGCCCGGCCACCGAACCCCGCACCGGAGCACCGTCCTGATCCAGCGCCCCCGCGCTGGCCGTGGCGCCGAGCGACCCGGACCTCGTCCGGGCCGGCACGGGGGCGACCTGGGTCCGCAGCAGCCGCATCTCGGTCGGCAACGGCGTCCGACGGGCGACGGGGCTCGCCGGCCCTGACCGCCGCCGGGCGCCGTCGCTCGGGCGGCGCTCCACGACACGAGGGAGAGGACGCAATGAGACGAGGGTTGAGGTTCGGGGTCGGTCTGCTCGGCGTGCTGGCCATCCTCTCGCACGCCGGTCCGGCCGCCGCGCAGGAGATCGGCCTCGGCGGCACCGGCGGCTTCTCCGATCACCCGGACCTGAAGCGTTTCCTGGGGCTGACGGCCTGGTTCCGCGCGGCGCCGGTCCAGGTCCGCTACGACTATCTCCGCCACGCCCGCACGCGAGAGGATCTGGCCTGCGTGCCCGCGCAGCCGGTGTGCGGCGATGGCCGGGTGACGTCCACGGCGCAGCTCCACGCGCTCTTCGTCGGCGCGCCGCTCAAGGCGGTCTGGCACGACCGCTTCGGCCTCCTCGTCACGCCCGAGGTCGGCGCCGCGCTGCTGAAGGACGAGCAGAAGGGCCTCGACGGCGCCGTCGCCGGCGACCGGGTCGCAGACAGCGGCCCGCTGGGGGGCGGCGGCGTCGGGCTCGAGGTCCAGTTCGTCCCGGCCGAGTCGTTGCCGCTGCGCTTCCTCCTCGCCGCGCGGGAGCGGCTGTTCTTCCCGCTCGACTCGAAGGACGCCAACGCGTACCAGCCGAACCGCGACCTCCAGACGGCCACGCTGTTCGAGTTCGGCTTCCGGTACGAGAAGCGGAAGTAGGCGGCGCGGGGGGCCGGGTTCGGGGGCGACCGCCGAGTCCGCGAACGGACGCTACGGCAGCCGGATCTCCGGCCGTTCCGGGTGCGGCCGGTACACGACCACGGTCCGCCCGATCACCTGCACGAGCTGCGCGCCGGGGATCCGCTCGACCAGCGCCTCGCCCATCTCTCGCGCGCCGGCCGGCGCGCCGTCCAGCACCTTGACCTTCAGCAGCTCGCGCGTGTTCAGCGCCTCCCTGACCGACTGCACGGCGCCGTCGGTCACGCCCTCGCGCCCGATCTGGTGGATCGGCTTGAGCGCATGCGCCCGCGACTTCAGGAACGCGCGCTGCTTCGACGTCAGCTTGTCGATGGTCCCCTCCCATGGCGATGCCGCGCGCCGCCCGGCGCGCGTCGGACGCTACTGTACGGCGCCGGCGGCGCGGTGCAAGGGTGTGGCCGGCGCCGGCGGCGCGCCGACCCGTCGAGCGCCACGCGGCCGAAACGCATCCCCGAAACTCCCGTGCGGGCCGTCGGTGTTCGGAGGGTGCGCAGACGACATGGAGGGCGCGGACTCATGGAGGCGACGATGAGAATCGGGATCCTGGGCACCGGAGTGGTCGGGCGCACGCTGGGGACGAAGCTCGTGGCGCAGGGCCACGGGGTGCGGCTGGGCTCGCGCACGGCCGGGAACGAGAGGGCCGTCGCCTGGGCCGCCGAGGCCGGCGCCGGCGCCTCCGCGGGCACGTTCGCCGACGCCGCCGCGTTCGGCGAGGTCGTGCTGAACTGCACCGCCGGCGTGGCGTCGCTCGATGCGCTCGAGGCCGCCGGGCGCGCGAACCTCGCCGGCAAGGTGCTGGTCGACGTCGCCAACCCGCTCGATTTCTCCCACGGCATGCCGCCGACGCTCACGGTGTGCAACACCGAGTCGCTGGCCGAGCGGATCCAGCGCGCGTTCCCGGAGGCGCGGGTCGTCAAGACGCTCAACACGGTGGCGGCGGCCGTGATGGTGGATCCGAGCCTGGTACCGGGCGAGCACGAACTCTTCCTCAGCGGCGACGACCGCGCCGCGAAGGGCCAGGTCGCCGGCTGGCTCACCGAGTGGTTCGGCTGGCGGCCGGAGCGCATCATCGATCTCGGCGACCTGTCCACCGCGCGCACCACGGAGATGCTGGTCCCGTTGTGGCTGCGCCTGTACCAGATGTTCGGCACGCGGCTGATCAACTTCCACGTGCAGCGCGCGCCGTAGCCGCTGGCGGCGCCCGGTCGCGGTCGTCCCGGCGGGGAGAGCGGGGGAGCGGGGGGAGCGCCGGTTCACCCGTTGGCCCGCGCTCCCGCTCGCCGATTCTCCCACTCGCCCACTCTCCCGCTCCGGGGCGGGCCTCATTGACCGATCCCTCGTTCCGGCCTACGTTTCAGCATCTTTCCGTGATCCGTCTGTTTCCGCTCCGCGCGTAGGCGTCCTCCCCTGATTCGACGGAGATGGCCTGGACCAGTCGTCGCGGCTTCCTGCCCGCGGGTCGTCGCGGCCGTGCCGGTGCTGGCGGTCCTCGGGACGACGGGCGCCGTGCCGGCGGCGCGCGCGCCGACGTGCGTGCCGCCGGGGTAGAAGGATGGGACACGGACGTTCACCGCGCCGTCGCGGTTTGCGGCGCGCGAGCCCGCGGTCGAGCCCCTCGTTCGGGGCGTCGCGGCCGCGCGGCCGTGGGCGCGCCGACCGGGAACGATCGGGTGGCTCCGCAGTAGCAACACGCCTGGGGCGGCGATGTGGCGGCCCCAAACCCTCGGAGGATGACGATGTCCCACGACCTCGCCGACCGGCTCCCCGCCCCGCTCGCCGGTCTCGTCCCGCTCGCTCGCAATCTCCGCTGGAGCTGGCATCGCCCGGCGCGCGATCTGTTCGAGCGGATCGACCCCGCGCTCTGGCGGGCCACGCGCCACAATCCGGTGCGGCTACTGGCGCGGCTCTCGCCCGAGCGCGCGGCGGAGCTGGCGGCGGACGGCTCGTTCCTGCGCGAGCTGGAGGAGGTCGCCGCGGAGCAGCGGCGCTATCTGGCGGCGGAGGGGAGCTGGTGGTCCCGCGAGGGTGCGGCGGACCCGGCGCTGCGCGTGGCGTACTTCTCGGCGGAGTTCGCGATCACGGAGTGTCTGCCGATCTCGTCCGGCGGGCTGGGCGTGCTCGCGGGCGACCACCTGAAGTCGGCGAGCGACCTCGGGATCCCGCTCGTCGCCGTGGGGCTGTTCTACCACGAGGGCTACTTCACGCAGGAGGTCGATGCCGAGGGGCGGCAGCACGACGTCTATGTCCGCGTCGAGCCGAGCGAGCTGCCGCTGATGCTCGAGCGCGACGCCGCGGGCGAGCCGCTCGTCGTCACGATGCCGATGCTCGACCGGCGGCTGCACGCGCAGGTCTGGCGCGCGGACGTCGGCCGCGTCCCGCTCTACCTGCTGGACACCGACATGCCGCAGAACCTGCCGGAGGACCGTGCCATCACGAACCGCCTCTACGGCGGCGACATCGAGCATCGGCTGCGGCAGGAGATCGTGCTCGGGATCGGCGGGATGCGCGCGCTGGAGGCGCTCGGCAAGACGCCGACGGTGGTGCACCTGAACGAGGGGCACGCCGCGTTCGCGGCCGTGGAGCGCGCGCGCCAGCTCATGGGCGACGGCGTGGGCTTCCGCGAGGCGGCCGAGCGGGTCGTCGGCGGCGTCGTCTTCACGACGCACACGCCCGTGCCGGCGGGGCACGACTACTTCTCGCCGCAGCTCCTGGAGCGCCACCTCGGCGGCTACGTCTGGGAGATGCACGGCGCGTGGGACCATTTCCTCTCGCTCGGGCGGCGCGACGGCGCCTGGCCCGACGAGCCGTTCTGCATGACGATCCTCGCGCTGCGGCTGGCCGCGCGCCGCAACGGCGTGAGCCGGCTGCACGGCGAGGTCAGCCGCGAGATGTGGCGGCATCTCTGGCCGGGGCTGCCCACGGAGGAGGTGCCGATCGGCCACATCACGAACGGCGTGCACCTGCCGACGTGGGTCTCCCGCCCGATGGCCTCGCTCTACGCCCGCCACCTCGGCGATGCGTGGCGCGACGAGACCGACGAGGTGCGCTGGCAGCGCGCGGCGCACATCCCGCTCGAGGAGCTGTGGGAGGTGCGCCGGTACGGCCGCCGGCGGCTCGTCGAGGAGGCGCGCACGCGGCTGCGTCGCCAGATGGAGCGGCTGGGCGAGGATGCGTCGTGGACGGACACGGCGCTCGACCCGGACCGGCTGACCATCGTGTTCGCGCGCCGGTTCGCCACCTACAAGCGCGCCGTGCTGCTGCTCTCGCGGCCGGAGCGGCTGGAGCGGCTGCTCGCGACCGGGAAGGTGCAGTTCGTGTTCGCCGGGAAGGCGCACCCGAAGGACCAGCCCGGGCAGGACATGATCCAGCAGGTCGCCGCCTTCGCGCTGCGCCCCGAGCATCGCGACCGCTTCGTCTTCCTCGAGGATTACGACGTCGAGCTGGCGCGGCGGCTCGTCGCCGGCGCGGATGTCTGGCTGAACGTGCCGCGGCGCCCGCACGAGGCGAGCGGCACGAGCGGGATGAAGGCCGCGGCCAACGGCGTGCTCAACCTGAGCATCCCGGACGGCTGGTGGGCCGAGGCGTGGACGGACCACAACGCCTGCGCCAACGAGCCGGTCGGCTGGTGCATCCAGGCGATCCCCGGCCTGGGTGCGGACGCCGACGACGCCGACGCCGAGGCGCTGTTCCGCCTCCTCGAGAACGAGGTGCTGCCCCTCTTCGAGGAGGTCAACGAGGAGGGGATGCCGGTCCGCTGGCTCGAGCGCGTGCGCTCCGCCATCCGCCAGCTCGCCCCCGTCTACAGCACGCACCGCATGGTGCGCGAGTACGTCGAGGTGATGTACGTGCCCGCGCATCGGGAATCGCTCGCGGTCGGCGTGGCGACGACGCGGGCGGCCGGCGGCGCGTCGTAGCGCGGAGACCTGCGGCGCACGTAGGCGCCGGGCGCCGCGGCCCACGGTCGCCGGCCAACCTCACGACGCCCTGCGGTTCACGGGCGCGGGCCACGACGGCGCCGCGACCGCGCGCGGCGGGGCGCGGTTGTCGTCCGGCACTCTCCCGACGCCGGCGGCGTCGGGTTCCCACCCCGCCACGTTCCGTGAAACCCCGACAGACAGGCGCGTCGCCCCCGGCCACCTTGCCGAAGGCGACGCGGTCGCGGCCGGCGGCTCAACCATGCCGGCGCGCGGCCGCTCGCGGCGATGCCGCGCCTCCGGGCACGCGCCGGGCGCGCGTCGGAGGGCGCGGCGCCGACCCGGAGGGTACAATGGCACGGCTGCCGAGAAACCGCTGGATCGCAGAGCTGAAGGAATTCACGAACCGGAACGCGGCGCGGGAGGTCGTGGTCGAGGAGGACGCGCCGGATCTCGGCGCGCAGCGCGAGGTCAGCCGCTACGACCTGCGTGGCGTGGCGTACGATCCGCGCGACGACCGGATCGAGATCATGGTGAGCCACGGCCCGGGCGTGCACATGACGCACTCCATCGCCGCCCCGACCGCGCTCGAGCTGGCGTCCGGCGCCGACGTGAAGGACGAGGTGCTGCGCATCGAGCACGACGGCGGGCAGACGCTGCTGCACGTGAAGCGCGACGCGTAGCGCCGGGCGCGCCTCCCGCGCGGCGTGTGCGACGCTGCACGCCGCGGGAACGACGGCGCCGCGGGGCGCTACCCGGGGTACGGGTGCTCCGCGGCGTAGTGGTAGGCCGTGTAGGCCGAGATCAGGTGGCAGATCCAGCCGAGCAGCCCGCCGGTGCCGATCCACAGCCCCGGCGTGACGACGAACCAGAAGATCGCCCGCCAGATCGTGCCGTTGTAGAGCTGGCCGAGTCCCGGGATGATCGCGCTGAGCACGGCGGCCGTCCCTGGGTTCTTCATCGCTCGCTCCCGCGCAGGAGTCCGTGGCGCCCCGCGGCGCCCTCCCCGTAGTACGGATCCGCGGCGCGCGCGGTTGCGGCGGGCGGTCGGCGCGGTCGGAGCCGCTCCCCCGCCGCGCCGCACCGCCGGCGGCGAGCGACGCAGTCCCGCAGGTGCGGACCTCGGTTGCGCGTGGACCTCGATGGCCTCACCGGTGGAGGACCGTCGCGTACATCAGCCCCCAGAAGCCGGCGATCATCATCAGGAACATCAGCATGAGGAAGAGCGTGCCGGTCGTGACCGGCTCCTCCTCCTGGCCCGGCTCGGCCAGGCGCGCATCGGCGGCGCCGGCCGCGGGAGCCGGGCCCATCCCCCGCTCGGGGGCGTACGGGCGATCGTCGTTCGGCATATGGCGCCTCTCTCAGGCCTCGCGATCCACCTCGGCCGCGTGGAACCGGCTCGCCCACTTCGCCAGCGACTGCACGACGGCGATGGAGGCGAGCAGGACCGGAACCGGGGCGACGATGCGGGCCGCGTCGCGCTCGTGACTCCGACGGCGCCCGCCGCCGCCAGGGCGACGGAGCACGTCCGCCGGATGGGTAGCCGGAAGCTAGGGCGGCGCCCGGTCGGGGAAATCGGGGGATCGGAGGAGGAAGCGTCGGAGAAACTCCGACCGGGTCTGGCGGTGTCCTCGAGCGACGGCTGTGCGGCGGGGCGCGGGCGACGCGCTCGATCGTCGCGGTCCGGTGCCGTGGGCCCGCCCGTGTCGTCCGGCGGCTCGCGGGTCAGCGGGCGCCGGCCGCGGCCGGCTGGGCCGGCTGGGCCGGCGCGGCCTCGAGCGGCGGGAGCGCCTCGAGGAGGCGCCGCAGGCGCGGGTCGTCGCGCAGGCCGTCGAACGCGGCGAGGTGGCGGACGTAGAGGATGTGGAAGTCGCGCTCGCGGGCGGCGCGCTCGAGGAGGCGGAGCGCATCCTCGCGCGCGCCGAGGAGCGCGAGCTGGGCGGCGAGGTCGACGAGCGCCGGGTGCGGCTGCGCGGCCCGCCGCCGGAGCACCGCGAGGGCGGCCGAGCGGCGCGGGCGGTCGGCGATCCCGGCCATGACGGTGGCGACGTCGGCGGAGTCGCGCAGCCCGGCCATCTCGGGAACGCGGGCCCAGGCGCGGGCGGCGTCGGCGGGGCGGCCGGCGCCGAGGTGCGCGTAGCCGCTCCAGTAGAGCGCCTCGGGGAAGTCCGGCGCGGTCTCGAGCACGGCGCCGAGCTGCCGCAGCGCGCGCTCGTAGTCGCGGACGAGGACGTAGTACTGTCCCACGTCGGCGTCGATGATGTAGGAGAGCGGGTCGAGGCCGTCGGCCGTGCGCAGCTCCTCGAGCGCCCGGTCGGCGCGGCCGGCCGCGAGCATCATCGACAGGCCGTACCAGTGGTGCCCGGTGGCGAAGCTCGGGCTGGACTGGAGCGTCCGGCGGAACTCGGTCTCGGCGCCGGGCCAGTTCCAGTCGTAGAGGATCTCGACGAGCGCGAGCGCGGCGTGCGCTTCCGGCAGCGAGTTGTCCAGCTCGAGCGCCGCGCGCGCCGCCTCGCGCGCCCGCGGCATGGCCTCGCGCGCGGGCGCGGCGCCGAAGACCGGGAGCAGCACCTCGGCCATGGCCAGGCCCGCGTGCGCCTGGGCGTAGAGCGAGTCCAGGGCGATCGCCTGCTCGAAGTAGTCGATCGCCTGGCGCAGGTCGGCCGGCGTGCGCCGGTTCAGCGCCTGGAGCCCGCGGAAGAACAGGTCGTACGCCTCGGGGCGCGTGCGCGCCGACGGCGGGATCGACGCCTGCCCCGAGAGCGTGATCCGCAGCGCCTGGGTGATCGAGCGCGCGATCTCCTCCTGCACCGCGAAGACGTCGCCCAGCTCGAGCTCGTACGTCTTCGTCCAGAGCTGATAGCCCGAGGTGGTGTTCACGAGCTGGGCGGTGATCCGCAGTCGGTTCCCGTCCTTGCGCACGCTCCCCTCCAGCACGTGCGCGACGTGCAGCTCCTGGCCGATCCGGTCCACGGGCACGTCCTTCCCCTTGAACGCGAAGGCGGACGTGCGCGCGGCGACGCGCAGCCCGCGGACCTGGGCGAGCGTGTTCAGGATCTCCTCGGTCACGCCGTCGCTGAAGTACTCCTGGTCGTGCGCCGGGCTCAGGTCGACGAACGGGAGCACGGCGATCGAGCGGTCGGCGGCGGCCGCCTCCGCGCGGGCCAGGCTCGCCGGCTCGACGGGCCGCTCCGACCGTGCGGGCGGCGCGTTCACGAGGATGGCGACGGCCGCCACCGCGACGCCGGCGAGCACCGCCAGCAGCGCGACCTCCAGCCCGGTCACCTGCTGCCGGCCGCGCTCCCCGTGAAACCACGCCAGCACCAGCACGACGAGGAAGCCGACGCCGAGGAGCGCGAAGAGCGCGCGCACCCACTCATCCGGCCAGCCGAAGCGGTTCCCGAGGATGTCCAGGACCTGCATGGTGCCGCCGGCCACCGCCAGGTAGCCGATGCCCCACTCCGCGATGTGGCGCTTCCTGAACTTCCTGAAGAACGTCGGATCCATGGCCGATCAACACGTTCCCGGAGGATGCCATCCGCGCCCGTGGCGCGCCCCGGTGCGCTCGGACGACCGGGCAGGCCGCGCTCGACGACGGCGATCCCGAGGGGGAGCAGAGGCGGGGGAGGCGCGGGGCCGCGCCGCGCACAAAATGGCGGCGGGGCTGCGGTCCGCGCAACGACGGCCGCGGGCGCGAGCGTCATTCCCGCGCCGCGGCGCCGCCGCCGCGCAGCCGGTCGGCGGCGGCCGCGCGCCGGCGGCCCCCCCCCCGCCCCCGCCGGCCGCCGCCGGCAGG
>JADGGV010000133.1 GCA_019689775.1 Gemmatimonadota bacterium | reverse complement strand
GGCCGGCGCGAGGGCTCGCGCCGGCCCGGTGGTTCTCGCTGCGTGTTGCGGCGCCGTGCGCCGCGCGCCTCACTGCGTGGCGGCGGCGAGGTCGCGGACGGTGCCGGCGAGCAGCCGCACCTTGGCGGCATCCGAGGAGCCGGCCGCATCGGCGTCGAGCCGCGAGGCCAGCGCGCTCAGCGCCTCGCGCCGCGCCGCACCCGACGCATGCTCCGCCTTCGCCAGCTCCTTGCGCACCGCCGCGAGGCGGTCGGCCGACAGCCCCTTCGAGCGCTCGAGCTGGTCGGCGTAGGCGCGCGCCAGCACGAACGTCGCCGGCCAGACGAACTTCGGCTGCCCCTGCGTGTTCAGGTAGTCGAGCTTGACCGTCTTCGCCGCGTCGATCTCGTTCTGCGTCAGATACGCGCTCGGCACCAGCTCGAAGATGTCGAGCCCGCGCGCGATCTCGGAGCTGACCAGCAGGCCGTTGTACCAGTAGACGGACCAGCTCCCGCCCGGGCCCATGCGGGTCGAGTCGGAGGGGCCGCGGTCGAAGAAGGCGATCTCCTGCGGGTGCGCCGCATCCGTGAAGTCGAAGACCGAGATGCCGCCCTGGTACCAGGCCTGCACCATGACGTCGCGGCCCGGGATCGGGATCAGCGAGCCGTTGTGGGCCACGCAGTTCTCGAGCGACGTCTGCGGCGCCGGCATCTTGTAGTAGCTCTGGAACTTCAGTTGCCGGTTCTCGATCGTGAAGATCGCATCCGCGCCCCACTCCTTCGGGTCGGTGGCGCGGCACTTCGGCTGGCCGCCGCCGCCCCACTCGTCGCTGAAGAGGATCTTCGTGCCGTCGTTGTTGAACGTGGCCGAGTGCCAGTAGGAGAAGTTCGAGTCGGCCACGGCGACGAGGCGCTTCGGGTTGACCGGGTCGCTGATGTCGAGCAGCATGCCGTAGCCCTCGCAGGCGCCGCCGGCCAGCCCGATCGCCGGGTAGACCGTGATGTCGTGGCACTGCGTCGGGCCGGGGCGCGGGCCGTTGCCAGCGTTCCGGTTCCCCAGCATCCGCGCGATCATCTGCGGGATCGCCTCACGCAGCGCGGCGCTGTCGGCCGCCGTGGGCGCGCCCGTGCCGCCGCGCGCCTTGACGATGCTGTCGAGCATCGGCCGGGTCATGCGGTCGGGGAGGATGAATTGCTCGCCCTCGATGTCGGCGATGAACGCGCCGCGCTGCCGGGCCGCCTCGATCGCCTTGCGGTCCTCCGGCGCGAGACCGTGCTTCGGCGGGGCGACGAGGTCGTTGAAGATGCGCGGGGAGCTGACGATCGCGGCCTGCTCCGGGTGCGCGAGCGGCACCTTGATGACCTCGATGCGGAAGAGCGCGGAGTTGGGGTCCTCGCTCGGCGGCGCGGCCGAGCACCCCGGCAGCTCGGCCGCGGGGCGCACGCCGGCGGAGCCGGAGATGTAGACGTAGACGTTCTCCGTGTCCTTCGGGTCGACGAGGACGGTGTGCGTGTGCGAGCCGCGGCACGTCTGCACGTTGCCGACGTTCCTCGGGTGGTGGATGTCGCTGATGTCGAAGATGCGCAGCCCGCGGAGCCGGTCCTTGCTGACGGCCTCCGGCACGCCCTGCGTCCCGCAGTCGAGGCGGCCGGTCAGCCCCTCACCGGAGACGAAGAGCAAGTTCTTGTAGACGGAGACGTCGCTCTGCGAGGCGGGGCAGACGTAGCCGACGGCGAGCGTCGGGTGGCTCGGGTCGGAGATGTCCCAGACCTGGTAGCCGTTGTAGTTGCCCTGGATGACGTAGTTGCCGGTGAACGCGAGGTCGGAGTTCGTGACGCCGATGAAGTCCTTCGACGGCGGCGTCTTCGAGACGACCCGCAGGTTCCAGATCGCCTCCTCGGCGTCCATGAGCCCGGCGCGCAGGCCGACGCGCGGGTCGGGGTTGGGCGCGCCCTTGGCGGCCGTGCCGTCCGGCGTCGGCGTGACCGGGCGGCTGCCGCCGCCCGCGGAGGCGCAGGCGCCCGCGGCCAGGAGCGCGAGAATCAGCGAAGCGGGCCGGAGCCGGCCGGCGGCCGGCCCGAGACCGTGGAGCGGTGGAGAAGCGGAGGCCATGGCGTCTTCCTTGGTTGGGGCGAAGGATGGGGGCGCCACCCTCGCCTGGGGGGTGATCAGGGCCCGTGGCCGGCGCCGAGCGCCGACAGCATGCGTTCCATCCGGGCGATCTCGGTCTTCTGGTCGACCTGCACGTCGTTGGCGAACTTGAAGACCGCCTCGTCCTGGCCGGCGCCGTCCGTGGCGAACAGCTCGCGCACCATGGTCAGCGCGCCGTTGTGGTGCTGGATCATGAACGTGAGGAAGAGGCGGTCGAACTCCGCCCCCCGCGCGGCGTCGAGCTGCCGCATCTGCTCCGGCGTGAGCATGCCGGGCATGGTCATGTCGTGGTCGACGCCGTGGATCATCAGCTCCGACCCCATGATGTGGACCTCGGGGACGGGCTGCCCGCGGTCCCGCAGCCACGTCTGCATCGTGGCGATCTCGTCGCGCTGGGCGTTGATGATGCGCGCGGCGAGCGTCTGCACCGAGGGGCTCGCGCCGTGGCTCGGGGCGAACCCGGCCATGACCAGCGCCTGCGCGTGGTGGCCGATCATCCCGGTCATGAAGCGGACGTCCGCATCGGTGTAGCGCATCCGGGCGCTGTCGGTGCGGGCGCGGAAGATCGCCTCGAACTCCGCGTTCGAGGTGGCCGCCGGGCGGGGCGCGGGCGCGCCGCCGGGCCTGGCCGTGCCGCCGCAGGCCGCGGCGGCCAGCGCGGCGACGAGCGCCGCGCCGATCCGGGAAGTGCGTACTTCGCTCATGTCTCTCGCGGGTGCGGGACGATGCCGGGACTGGGTTCTCGCCAGGATACGCCGCAATTATAGGCGATCCGCGGGGATATGCGTAAGGGGTCGCCGCGCGGGCGCGCCCCGGCGGCCGGTGGCCGGCGGCGTGAGGACGCGCTCGTAGTCGGCGAGCATCCGCTCGTAGGAGAAGCGCTCGCGGGCGCGGCGCAGCGCGGCGTCGGCCATCCGGCGCCGCCGGGCCGGGTCGGCGAGGATCGCGGCGGCCTCGCGGGCGATGGCGGCCGGCTCCGGTGGGACGATGACGCCCGGGGCGGCGCCGTCGGCCAGCGGCTCGAGCGCCTCGCGCGCGCCGCTGACGGGCGTGCTGACCACCGGGATGCCGCTGGCCAGCGCCTCGAGCATCGCGTTGCTCATGCCCTCCCGGTCGGAGCTGACCACGTAGAGATCGAAGGCCGCGAGCACGTCGCCGATGTCGGCGCGGAAGCCGAGGAGGTGGAGCCGGTGGCGGACGCCGAGCTCGGTGGCGAGCGCCTCGAGGGCGGCGCGCTCGGGCCCCTCGCCGGCGATCACGTAGTGGACGTGCTCGGGGAGGTCGGCGAGCGCGCGGACGACGCGGTGCTGGCGCTTGAAGGGGGCGAGGTAGGCGAGCGCGCCGAGGACCTGGGCGTCCGCGGGAAGCCCGAGCTCGCGGCGCACCGCGCCGTCGGGGCGGGTGCGGGGCGGCGCGACGACGCCGGTCGGGATGGCGACGACGCGCTCGGGGGGGAGCCGTGGATCGGCGGCGAGAAAGCCGGCGCGCATCTCGGCGGCGTTGACGACCGTCGCATCCACGAGGTGGCGGAAGACGAAGCGGTACTTGGCGCTCGCGGGGGTGTCGGTGGAGATGCCGACGCGGCAGACGATGCGCGGCACGCCGGCGGCGCGGGCGCCGAGCGCGGCCGGGAGGCTGCGGCGGAACGTGCCCAGGAGGACGGCATCCGGGCGGAAGCGCCGGAGCAGGCGGGCGAAGCGGAACGACCGGTCGAGCATCAGGTCGCCGGTGAAGCGGATCGCCGTGGTCTCGATGCCGAACTCGGCGCACTTCGCGGCGACCTCGGGGTTGGCGCAGACGAGGAGCACGTCGTGCCCGCGTTGCTGAAGGCCCGCCATGAGTAGGGCGATGCTGCGCTCACCGCCGCGGAAGACGGGCCAGGCGTTCTGACCGACGATGCGCATGTCGAGCGTACGAGCGGAAGCGACCGGCCGGGTCCCGGCCGGGGCGCGCGGCGCCGAGGGTGGCGGCTGGCGCGCCCGGGCCGGAGCGGCGGCCGGCGGAACGCCATGATTCAAACGGAAGGCGCGACCGGAGGCAAGGTCGTCTCGCCGGGAGCCACGGACCGCTACGCGGTGCCGCGTGCGACCCCGGCGGCGGACGGGCGGCCACCGGTGGCGAACGGGGTGGTCCGGGCGGCCGTACCCTCTCCCGGCGGATCGGCGGGGCTCGTCGCGATGGCGCCCGCGACCCCGGGGTCGCGCAGCGCGGGCGCCTCCTCGAGCACCCACTCGCCGACGCCGAGCGCGAGCGGCCCACTCGCGCCCGGGCCGGTCGGCACGGCGAAGACGACGACGTCGCCGCGCCGGACGGTCGTCGCGTCGCTCACCGGCGTGGCGGCGCGGCCGCGCCAGTGCACGAGCGGGAGCGGTGCGCGGGCCTCGCCGTCCGAGGCTCCGGGCCGCTCGGGGAAGCGGGCCTCCGAGCCCGCGTACCTCCAGGACTGCAGCTCGGCTTCGCCACGCTCAAGGGCGGCGATCCATTCCGCAAGCGCGATCGGGCCGCCGAACAGGAGGTGCACGCCCGCCTCCCGGGCCCGCCGTGGCGTCACCGCCGCCTTGCCGCGCGCAATGGCGACGAGGGCGGCGACGGCGCGCGCGTGCGCCCGCACCCGCTCGCCGACCAGGAGGTTCGCGCCCTCGTTCGGCGTGACGGCGAGGACGCCGCGGCGGCCCTCGAAGTCCGCGGCCTCGAGGATCGTCTCGTCGTTCGCGTTGCCGTGGATCACGCGCAGGCCGTCGGCGGCGGCGATCGCCACCTCGCGCGGGTTGCTGTCGATCAGCACGACCTCCTCGCCGGCGCGGGCGAGCGTGCGCGCGACCGCCCGGCCGAGCGCGTTCGCGCCGACGATGGCGTACCCCTGCTCGGAGGGGCGCCGTAGCCCGAGCACGGACGCGAGCAGGCCGCCGGTCCCGCCCTGGAGCACGACCGTGACCGCGATGACGAGGAAGACGAGCGCGCGGAACTCGGTGCCGTAGGGCGAGCCGTGGTCCGCGAGCCGCTCGGCGAAGATCGATGCCACGGCGGCCGCGACGATCCCGCGCGGGCCGATCCAGCACATGAACGCGCGCTCCCTGGCGCTCAGCCCGGAGCGCCAGGTGCTGACCAGCACGTCGAGCGGGCGTACCACGGCGATGAGGAGGGCGACGACGGCCACGCCGCGCCAGCCGAGCGCGGCGACCTCGTCGAGCCGCACGTCCGCGGCCAGGAGCACGAACAGCATGCCGACGAACAGCGTCGTGAGCTGCTCCTTGAACTCGCGCAGCTCGCGGGAGGTGCGGCTCTCCAGGTTGCCGACGACGAGGCCGGCGACGGTGGCGGCGAGGATCCCGCTCTCCGGCTGGATCGCATCGCTGGCCTCGAAGACGGCGAGGACCATGGAGAGCGTGAAGATGTTCTCGTACCCCTCGGGGACGATGCGGCCGTAGCGGAGGACGCCGCCGATCAGGAGGCCGGCGAGCGTGCCGGCGAGCGCGCCGAGCGCGAGGCGCGAGGTGAGCCCGAGGAGCCCGTGCGCAGCGCCGCCGAGCGTGCCGGACAGGACGACCTCGAGCGTGACGACGGCGATGATCGCGCCGATCGGATCGATCAGGACGCCCTCGGCCTCGAGCGCGGTCTCGGCCCCATGGGTGACGCGGATCCGGCGCAGCAGCGGCGTGATGACCGTGGGGCCGGTGACGATGACGAGCGTGCCGAACAGGATCGCGACGGGCCACGGCCAGCCCATGCCGAGGCGGGCGGCGAGCGTGCCGCCGACGGCCGTGACCGCGGCGCCGATCGTGATGAGGCGGCGAATCACCGCGGCCTCGCGCCGCAGCCGCACGATGTTGAGGTTCAGTCCGCCATCGAAGAGGATCACGGCGACGGAGAGCCCGACGAGCATCTCGAGGCTTGCGCCGAGTGTCCGCGGGCGGACGACCCCGAGGGCGTCGGGGCCGAGCATGATCCCGGCGACGAGGAGCAGCACGATCCCCGGCATCCGCAGGTGCCGCGCGAGCGACTGCGCCAGGACGCCGGCCGCGAGAGCGAGCGCGACCGTGAGGGCCGGGTTGTCGAGCTGCATGCGCGGGCGGCGATCTCCGTCGATTCGGTTCGTCGGGCGGGTGCCAACGTAGGTCCGCGGACCGACGTCCGACAACCATTGTGCCGGGGGCTTCTGGACGCGCCCCGCGAACGGTAGCTTCTTTTCGGCGTGGCGATTGGAGGATCGTACCTCGCATCGCCGCCGCTCCGTTCCGAGACGGAGGATACACCGATGAGATGGCGCGTGCGACCGGTCGGCGCCGGTCGCGCGGCTGGCGCCCGCGACGGGCTCCGGCGCGGAGCCCGTCGCCCCGAACCCGAGACGTGAGGGACAGCCGGGATGAGATTCGAGCCGACGGCGCGTCGTGAGGGCGCGCGCGGGATGGCCGCGCTGGCGCGGCCGCTGCTGGTGATGGCGCTGGTCCTGTCGGCCGCGGCCGACGCGCGGGGCCAGGCGGCCGGCCCCGCGGAGAAGGCCGCCGACCCGAGGATCGGGCTCGCGGCCGGGTGGCGGGACGCGGGGGAGGCGGCGAGCAACCTGACGCTGGTCTCGCACGTCCCGCGGCCGGAGGGCTTCTTCAACCCATCGAACCCGGGCGACTTCGGCTTCATGAACGCGGACCTCGCGTTCAGTGGCGACGACGTCTTCCAGGGCGGGTTCAACGGCTTCCAGGTCTGGGACATCTCGGACCCGCGCGCGCCGAAGCTGCGCACGTCGTTCGTGTGCCCCGGCGGCCAGGGCGACCTGTCGATCTACGGGACGCTGCTCTTCATGTCGGTGGAGGAGACGCGCGGGCGCGTGGACTGCGGCACGCAGGGCGTCGCCGACACGGTGAGCGCCGAGCGCTTCCGCGGCGTGCGCATCTTCGACATCCGCGACCTCGACCACCCGAAGCAGGTCGCGGCGGTGCAAACCTGCCGGGGCTCGCACACGCACACGCTGGTCACGGACCCGAAGGACGAGGACAACGTCTACATCTACGTCTCGGGGACGAGCGTGGTCCGGCCGGCCGCCGAGCTGGCCGGGTGCTCGGCGAGGTCGCCCGACGAGGACCCGAACACGTCGCTCTTCCGCATCGAGGTGATCCGCGTGCCGTTGGCCGCGCCGCAGGACGCCAGGATCGTGAACGCGCCGCGGGTCTTCGCCGATGCGAGGACCGGCGCGATCGCCGGGCTGTGGCAGGGCGGCAGCCACGGCGCGGGGACGCAGACGACGTCGCGCACCGACCAGTGCCACGACATCACGGCCTACACGGAGATCGGGCTGGCCGCGGGCGCGTGCTCGGGGAACGGCATCCTCCTCGACATCCGCGACCCGGCGAACCCGACGCGCGTCGCGGAGGTCAGCGACCCGAACTTCGCCTACTGGCACTCGGCCACGTTCAGCAACGACGGCTCGAAGATCGTCTTCACCGACGAGTGGGGCGGCGGGCTCCAGCCCCGCTGCCGGGCGACGGACCGCCCGGAGTGGGGCGCGGACGCGATCTTCACGCTCTCGGGCCGGACGCTGAAGCCCGCCGGCTACTTCAAGCTGCCGGCCCCGCAGACGGCGACCGAGAACTGCGTCGCGCACAACGGCTCGCTCATCCCGGTGCCCGGGCGCGACATCATGGTGCAGGGCTGGTACCAGGGCGGCATCTCGGTCTTCGACTTCACCGACCCGACGCACCCGGTCGAGATCGCGTACTTCGACCGCGGGCCGATCAGCAAGGACACGCTCTACCTGGGCGGGTACTGGTCGGCCTACTGGTACAACGGCTACATCATCGGCTCGGAGATCGCGCGGGGCCTCGACATCCTCGAGCTCAAGCCGAGCGAGCACCTCTCGCAGAACGAGATCGACGCGGCCAAGCTGGTCCGCCTCGAGCGGCTCAACCCGCAGAACCAGACGCGGATCGTCTGGCCGGCCAGCTTCGTGGTCGCGCGCGCGTACGTCGACCAGCTCGTGCGCGGCCGCGGCCTGCCGAGCGCACGCACCGCCGCCATCGCGCGGGAGCTCGACCGCGCCGAGCAGCTGACCGGCGCGCAGCGGCGGAGCGCGCTCACGAGACTGGCCTCGCAGCTCGACCGCGATGCGGCCGGAGCGGCCGATCCGGATCGCGTGAAGGCGTTGGCCGCGGCGGTACGGAAGCTGGCGGACGCGAGCGCCTGACCGGCGAGGCCGGTCAGCTTCCGACCTCGATCTCGACGCCCGCGCGCCGAAGCCGCACGCACGCATCCACGAGCGCCGTGCCGTGCAACGCGAACGGCCCGGCCGTGCTGAGCACAACGCGGCCGCGCGCGGCGATCGCGTCGAGAGCGCGCTGGTCGTGCCCCTCGGCCACGAGCACCGGCGCCGCCGCCGCGGCCCCGCCCACGGCCGCGCGAATCGCGTCGACCTTCGCTCGGTTGCGCCCGGCGACGGCCCACCGCAGTCCGGGCGGGGCGTGACGCGCGAAGTACTCCACCGTCTGCCGGCCGGTGAACCCGCTCGCACCGTAGAGGACGACGTCGAATTCGCGCGCGGGCACTCTCGTCTCCGGAGCACGCAGGGACCGGTGTAGGCGCCGCGCGACCGCGCGCGCACCCGCCCCGCGGGCCGGGCGCGCGTCCGGCGGCGGGCGAGGGACCCGTACCCCGCGCGCAAGCCGCGAGCCCGCGTCGGCGCGGGCCCGGCCGCTGTCAAGTCCGAGGAGATGGGTAACACTTAGTCTGGGGACATGGGTAACAC
>JADGGV010000132.1 GCA_019689775.1 Gemmatimonadota bacterium | reverse complement strand
GAAGAACCTGAGCGGGGGAGCGGCCCCCGGGGACCGGGTGGTCCCGGGGGCGTGCGGGAAGACCGCAGGGGGTTAGTCGGCGGCTCCTCCGGAGATCTTCGGGTTGTTGAGGCGCTCGACGTCCGGGAGCGGGAAGCAGGTGTCGTCGCCGTAGGAGCCGCCCTTGGGGAAGGGCGTGCCGGCGGCGGGCAGTCGTGGCAGGTGGAAGCGGGCGACGTCCCAGAGCCGGTGGCCGGTCAGGAAGAGAACGGCGCGGCGCTCCTCGATGACGTGCTGAAGGATCGTCTGCGCGTCGGTGCTCGAGAACGGGGGGAGCCCGGCGGCGGCGTGGAACGCGTTGATGATGTCGACGGCCTGCTGCCCGCCGACGGCCTCGGCGAGGATGAGCCGGGCCTCGTCGTAGGAGGCCATGGGGATCGGGGCGTCCAGGCTCAGGTACTTCTGCTGGAAGAAGATGGGCGTGCCATCGGTCGCGTTCCGCTTCGCGTCGACGACCTGGACGCGGGGGTCGGGGACGCCGTCGTGGAGGTAGTTGCGGTACTCGACGCCGATGGAGGAGGCGGTGCCGTCGCCGTTTTCGGCGTAGACGCGGTTGTAGCGGCGTGAGTCGATGGTCGAGTTGGTGGCGTTGTAGACGAATCCCGGCGGCACCTGGGCCGCGTCGGCGGCGGCCTGATCCTTTTGTCCGAGGTCGAGATAGGCGCGGGCGCGGCCGACGAGGGCCAGATTCAGGATCTGGGTGTTATTGGAGGCGCGGGCCTGGTCGATGGCCTGGGTGAAGCGTTCGACGGCCTTCTGGAGCAGCTGCTCACGGGTAGCCTCGCCGCCGGGGGTGAGCGTTTCGTCGAGGAGCACGCCGGAGCAGAAGGCTT
Organism: Gemmatimonadota bacterium; assembly: GCA_019689775.1. Classification (GTDB taxonomy): domain Bacteria; phylum Gemmatimonadota; class Gemmatimonadetes; order Longimicrobiales; family RSA9; genus JADGGV01. The sequence continues at coordinate 8,015 of JADGGV010000132.1, read as the reverse complement.
CGCCCATGAGGAGGTGCGAGAACGCGGAATAGGCGGCCGCGGTCGCGATGGAGGAGACGCGGTTTGCGACCTCCTGGTCGGTGTACTTCTGCAGGCGGGAGATCATGAGCTCGGCGTCGAACCGGGCGGTCGAGAGGCCCTTGTAGATGCCGAGGCTGGCGCAGGAGTTGGTGGAGTACTGGGCGTCGTTGGGCGCGATGACGCGGCGCGTGTACGGCCAGCGGGAGGCGGTCTGGGTGGCATCCATCAGCTCGCCGGCGAGCTGGCCGGTGAGGACGACGTAGCTGCCGTAGGCGCACTCGAAGTCCGCCTTGGCGCCGTTGAGGAGGAGCGGCACGCTCGCCGGGTTGTCGAGGTCCTCCTCGGGGATACGGCTGGGGGCCTCCACGGTGAGGAGGTCGTCGAAGATGCTACAGGCGGCGCCGGGGAAGACGAGCCCAAGGACGACGAGGAGTCGCCCGAGGGTGCCGGCGGCGGTGCGCATCGGGGTGCGGATCGGATTCATCGGTTCATCTCCAGCCCGGATGGCGTTCGGGTCGGTCATCATGGTGCCCCCGGACTCAGAAGCTGACGTTGACGGTGGTGACGAACTGCGCGAGCTGCGGCGTCACGTTCTGCTCCCACTGGGCGCTGCCGCCGCCGCGGCTACCGCCGAGGAAGGAGGCCTCCGGCTCGAGGCTCGTCCACTTCGTCCACGTGTAGAGGTTGCGCGCGGCGACGGTGATGCTGGCGGCGCGGGCACCGAAGGCGCGGCACCAGGCCTCGGGGAGCGTGTAGCTCGCGGAGATCTCGCGCAGCTTGAGGAAGCTGGCGTCGTTGATGAGGCCATTGACGTAGGCGCCGCCGAGCTGGGTCTGGGCGAGCCAGACGGGGTCGTTCAGGAACTCCTGGGGATAGAAGTTCTCGCGGCAGCGGCCGAAGAGCACGCACCGGACGCGCAGGTTGCCGTCCAACTTCTTGTAGCCCGTCTTCCAGTCCGCGAGGCCGTAGAGCCGCAGGTTGCGGAAGAGGGTGACGGTGGTGGAGAAGGCGCCCTCGACCTTGGGCGTCGGGCGACCGAGGTAGACCTCGGGCGCGTCGGCGCAAGCGACCTGGCCGCCGTGGCCGTCGTCGCACATGAGCGAGGACGGGATGACCTTGGCGTCCGCATCGAACTGCGCGGCGACGAGCTTCTTGGCGAACCACGAGCCGACGGGATAGCCCTCGTGGTGCTGGGTGTAGGTGCCGGCGGAGACGTAGGTCAGGCCGGGGAGGCCGAGGTCGACGACCTTGTTGTCGTTCGTGGCGATGCTGGCGGTGAGCTCGACGCCGAGGTTGCGGGACTGGTAGGCGGTGCCGCGGGCGAGGATCTCGAGGCCCTTGTTGGAGATCTCGCCGGCGTTGATGTACTGGCGGCCGCACTCGGCGCAGGTCCCGCCGGTGAAGCCGCTGGAGGGCGGCAGGTCACGGAGCAGGATCGCGTCGGAGGTGCGCTTGTCGTAGTAGGTGAACTCGAGGCCGAGGCGGTCGTTCAGGAAACCGGCGTCGAAGCCGAGCTCGAGCTCGGAGCCGCGCTCGGGGCCGAGGTTCGGGTTGCCGAGCGTCTTGGGCGTGACTGCGGCGCTGTCGCCGGAGCCGGGGATCGGCTCATAGGTGCGGAGCGACGCGAAGGCGGTCGGCTGCTTGCCGGACTGGCCGTAGGCGGCGCGCAGCTTGAGCGTGCTGATCGGCGAAAGCTTCCAGAACGGCTCGTCGCTGACGACCCAGCTCGCCGAGAACTTCGGGTACGTGACCCAGTCGAAGTCCTGACCGAACGCGCTGTTGTTGTCGACGCGCAGCGCGGCGGTGAGGAAGAGGCGGTCCTTCCAGCCGACCTGCTCCTGGGCGAACGTGCCGACGGTGGTGTTTTCCTCGTAGTCCTCGACGGCGGTCTTCGTGCCGGAGGCGGCGCTGATGGACTTCAACCCGCGCGCGGGGAAGTTCTCACCGTAGCCCTCGTTGAACCGGGAGTAGCGCCGATAGTACTGGAGTCCGACCGAGGTGGCCGAGGAGAGGCCGAAGAGGTTGCGGTTCAGCGTCGCTGCATAGTCGACCGTGTTGTAATAGGTCGTGCGGTCGACAACGTCCTTGTAGCCGCGGATCTCGCCCGCCGAGAAGAACTGCTGCATGTACGGATCGGCGATGCGCTGGACCAGCTCGGCGTCCTCGGTGCCGGTCAGGTCGGTGCCGATGGCGAGGCGGTGCGTGAACCACGAGGTCGGCCGGTAGTTGAACTGGACGCTACCGGTGAAGTGGTCGACGTCCTGCCAGTCCTGGTAGGCGTAGCGATACGCCTCGGGGGTGGCGCTGTAGAAGCCGTTGCGCGCCGTGCCCAGCGTGTTCGGGTAGGAGAAGTACGTGGTCCAGGTGACGCCGCCGCCGCCGGACTCCAGCGGCAGGTTGACCTTGCCGTGCATGTAGCCGGTGCTGGCGGTGATCTCGAGCTTGTCGTTCGGGACGATGGTCAGGTTGGCCCGACCGTTCATCTTCCGGTCGATGTTGTTGGGCTCGATGCCCTCGTTGCGCTCGTAGGCGCCGCTGAGGTAGTAGCGGAAGGTCGGGCTGCCGCCGGAGACGCTCAGCTCGTAGCCCTGGAGCGGTCCGTTCTGGAAGATCGGCCCGTTCAGGCGCTCCAGGTCCTTGTAGGTGATCGTGTCGATCTCGTTGTTCTTCAGCGGGTTAAGGCCATAGTTGGTCCACAGCCGCCCCTGCGGGTTCGAGAACCAGTTCACGCCGCCGCGGATCTGGAAGCTGTAGCGCGGCGCGCCCTGGGCGCCCTTCTTCGTGATGATCTGGATCACGCCGTTGGCCGCCTCGGTGCCGTAGAGGGTGGCGGCGGCAGGGCCCTTGATGATCTCGATGCTCTCGATCTCGTCCGGGTTGAAGTCGTTCCAGCGGGAGATCGTGCTGGAGCCGAACGCCTGGTTGATTGGGCCGGTCGCCTGCGCGTTGTTGACGCGGACGCCGTCGACGTAGATGAGCGGTTCCTGGGAGAGCGAGAGGGAGCCGACGCCGCGGACGCGGATGCGCGCGCCGCTGCCGACCGTGCCGGTTCCCGGGATGATGACGACGCCGGGCGCCCGTCCGTTGACGAGCGACTGGAAGTCCTGCACCGGCGCCTTGGCGGTGACGGTGGCGGCGTCGATCCTCGCGACGGAGTTGCCGAGGGCCCGCTTCGTCTCCCGGCCGACGGTCCCGGTGACGACGAGCTGATCGAGCTCGACGGCGGACTGGGTGAGTTCGATGCGCACGCCGGTTTCGCCGACGCGCACCGGCTGGTGGGCGGTGCGGTAGCCGAGCATGACGACGTCGAGCGTGACCTGCGCACCGGTCAGCCCGGTGAGCTGGAAGCGCCCGGCGGCGTCGGTGAGCGTCCCGCGTTCCGTGCCCTGGACGACGACCTGCGCGCCGGCCAAGGGGCGGGCGGAAGCGGCGTCGACGACGGTGCCGGACACGCTGCCCTGCTGGGCGCGCGCGGCCGACGGGAGCGCGAGGACGAGCGCGGCGACCGCGCCGAGAAGCCCGCGCCAGGTGGCGGGGCCGCGCGGCGCGCATTCGCGGGCCGGGAGATGCGCCATGAACAGCCTCCTCCGGTGGTTCGACCGAACGGGTGGATGCGCTGGGATGCCCCTCGCCCGAGGCTCGGAGCATCCCGGATCGCGGCGGACGGAGCCGCCGCAGTTGGCCAAAGCCGTTGACTACCTGGTTGTCATTGAGATGCGGCCGGACCGACTGGCGACGGCGGCCAGCCGAATCGGCCGCGAAAATGGGGCCGGCGGGACCGGCCACGCGAAGGCAGGGTCGAGGCGCGGAGGACCGGGCCGGCGCCTGAACAACGCGCGGAGGGCGCGAGGCGTGACAGGCGGGCGGATCGCCGCGCCGGGCGCGCCGGCCCGACGCCGGGCCGGATCGGCGGTCGCGCGCGCAAGCGAGGCGGGCGCCGCGCGCCTGGCACCCGCGTCGCCTGACGCCCCCGGGGCTATGGGTTCGCGGCGCTCACGGGCGAGCCCGTGACGACGGACACGGTGACGTGCGACGGGTACGTCGGCGAGCGCCAGACGCGCTGCGTCGCCTTGCGGAAGTCGGACTCCTTGGCCTCGAAGATGTTGGGCACGAACATCTGGGGGTTGCGGTCGATGAGCGGGAACCAGGTGCTCTGCACCTGCGCCATGATGCGGTGCCCCTTCCGGAACGTGTAGCTCTGCGTGTGCAGGTCGATGGTGTAGGCGACGACCTGGTTGGCCGGGATCGGCTCGGGCCGCTCGAACGAGTTGCGGTAGCGGCCGCGGAACACCTCGTTCGAGACCATGAGCTGGTAGCCGGCCATGGTCCAGTCGTCCGGGTGCGTCTCGGGATAGACATCGATCAGCTTGACGATCCAGTCGCTGTCGGTGCCGCTCGTGGAGGCGAAGAGGTGGGCGACGACGTCGCCCGCGATGGTCACGTCCTCCGTGAGCGGCGCCGACTCCCAGGAGAGCACGTCCGCGCGGTCGTCGACGAAGCGCTGGTCCTCGGTGAGCCAGGTGTACCACCCGGAGCCGTGCGGGAAGTACGTCGCCTGGATCGGACGGTGGCGGTAGGGGACGGGGTGCGCGGGGTCGGAGACGTACTCGTCGTACGGGGCACTCGCCCCCTCGGCCTCGGTCGGCGGATCGAACGAGAGCAGCCCGCCTGCGTGGAAGTAGAGGTTGCGCTCCTGGACGTGCGCCTTCGGCGGCCAGGCGTCCCAGCGGCGCCAGACGTTGGAGCCGGCGACGAACGTGAGCGCTTCGGGGAGGTCGAGCTTGCCGCGGTCCTTGAGCCAGTAGGCGAACCACGGCGCCTGGATCTTTTCGCGGAAGTAGCGCGAGGTGGCGCTGCCGAAGTCGAGCGGCCCGAGCTTCCGGCCCTCGCCGCGTGACCAGCCGCCATGGTTCCAGGGGCCGACGACGAGGTAGTTGAGCCCCTTCGTGTCGTGCGCCTCGAGCGCCTCGTAGATGCGGATCGGGCCGTAGAAGTCCTCCTGGTCCCACCAGCCGGCGACGTTCAGCGTCGGCACCTTCACGGCCGTGAGCGCCGGGACGATCGTCTGGCGCTTCCAGAACGCGTCGTAGTCCGGGTGGGCGACGAAGTCGTTCCAGGTCGGAATCTTCCCGTGGAGGTACGTCTCGTTGACGTTCGAGAGCGGGCCGAGCGCGAGGTACCAGTCGTAGGTGTCGTAGCGGTCGAACGCGAAGTTCTCGTTCTCCTTCGACGTCTCCATCATGGCCGCGTACTCGAAGCCGTAGGAGAGGCGGAACGCGCCGTTGTGGTGGAAGTCGTCGCCGAGCCACATGTCGGCGGGCGACGCCTGTGGGGAGACCGCCTTGAGCGCGGGGTGCGGGTTCGTGGCCGCCATGGCCGTCGTCCAGCCCGGGTAGGAGACGCCCAGCATGCCGACGCGGCTATTGTTGTTCGGCACGTTCTTCAGTAGCCACTCGATCGTGTCGTACGCGTCCGTCGCCTCGTCGATGCCGTTCTTGTCCCTGGGATCCTTCAGCGGCCGCTGCATCACGAACCGCCCCTCGGAGCCGTAGCGGCCGCGGATGTCCTGGAAGACGAAGATGTAGCCGTCGTCCGCCAGCTCCTTGTACGAGGTGGTGAGCGCGCGCCCGGCGCCCTCGACGCCGTAGGGCGTGCGGACCATCAGGAAGGGGAGCGGCCCGTGCGACGCCTTCGGCGTGTAGATCGCGGTGTGCAGCCGAACACTGTCGCGCATCGGGATCATCACGTCCGTGCGCGCGTAGGCGGTGGAGGTATCCGGCTGCTGGGCGCGGAGCGGCGCTCCGAGGATGGCGAGGATCGCGAGCGTCGAAAACGCGGCGCGGAACGTGGACGACCGCGACGCCGTCGCCTTCGGGCGCGCGGGGAACGACCGCTCGTGCATAGCGGGCTCCTTCGTCGTTCGGGTGGGCGGTGCGTGAGTTGTCGCCGGGGGATGGTCGGCCCGCGGGCCTCGGGCGCGGCGGCGTGGCCGTCCACCGGCCGCACTCGGCGTCCATCCCGCGGTGGTTGCGCGCGGCAGCCGCGCCGTGCCGTTCATCGTCTCCCCGATTCCTCGCACGGCGCGCACGCTCGCGGGCGCAGAGGCCGGCGCACGCATCAGTTCGCGAGCGCGGCCGTCGTCGCCCCCGGGCCGCGCAGCACCTTCCCCGGCCGCGCGCCGGTGTGGCGGCCGTGGTCGATGACCAGCTCGCCGTTCACCAGCACGTAGTCGATGCCGTCCGGGTAGACGTTCGGGTTCGAGTACGTCGCGTTGTCCTTGATCGTGTCGTAGTCGAAGACGGTCACGTCCGCCCACGCGCCCACGCGGATCACGCCGCGGTCCGCCAGCCGCATCCGCGTCGCCGGCCAGGACGTCATCTTCCGGATCGCCTCCGGGAGCGTGAGCACGTGCCGCTCGCGGACGTAGCGCGCGATGACGCGCGGGAAGTTGCCGTAGCTGCGCGGGTGCGGCAGCCCGATCGCGTCCGGGCCGTTCGGCTCCAGCGCGCTCCCCGCGTCGCTGCCGATGCTCGTCCACGGGAAGCGGAGCGCCGTCTCGATGTCCGGCTCCCCCATCATGTGGTAGACCGCGAGCACGCGCCCCTTCCCCTGGGCGACGAGGTCGAACGCCGCATCCGCGGGGTCCTTCCCCCACTCCTTCGCGATCTGCGTCAGCGTCTTCTGCTCGAAGCGCGCGTTCTCCGGGTTGCGCGCGTTCACGAGCACCACACCGTCCCAGCCGCCCGCCGCCTCGACGATGTTCCACCACCCGGGCGAGCCCGTCCGGATCTCCCGCTTCAGCCGCGCCCGCACGTCCGGCCGGGCAAGGCGCGCCTTCAGCGAGTCGACGCCGCCCTCGTGCGCCCACGCCGGAATCGTCGCCTCCAGCCCCGTCCCGCCCGCCGTGTAGACGTACATGTCCGCGCCGACGTCCACGCCCCGCGCCCGCGCCGAGTCCACCAGCGCCCCGACCTTCGCCATCAACACGCCCCAACCGGGCTGGTACGCCACCTTCAGGTGGTAGATCTCGACCGGCAGTCCACCCTTCTCGCCGATCTCGATCGCCTCGCGCACCGCCTCCAGCACCCCCCGCCCCTCGTCCCGCATGTGGCTCGCGTAGATCCCGCCGTACGCGCCCGCCACCTTCGCCATCTCGATCAACTCCGGCGTCTTCGCGTAGCTCAGCGGCGGATAGATCAGCGCCGTGCTCAGCCCCATGGCGCCCTGCCGCATCGCCGTCGCCACGATGTGCCGCATGCTGTCCAGCTCCGCCGGCGTCGGCTCCCGCGCCACCGGCCCCAGCACCGGCACCCGCGCCTGCGCCTCGTTGAAGTAGCTGCCGAAGTTGATGCTGATCCCCCGCCGCTCCAGCCGCGCGAAATAGTCGGCGATCGACTCCGCCGGCACCGGCGTGCCGCCCTCCCCGCCGATCGCCGTCGTCACGCCCTCGCGCAGCTTGTTCTCCGCCAGCCCGTTCACCAGCAGCGCGCCGCCCGACTGGTCCATCATGTCGATCCAGCCGGGCGAGACGTAATGGCCGCGCGCGTCCAGCTCCAGCCTCCCCTTCCCCGTCACCCGCCCGATCTTCGCGAACCGCCCATCCTTGATCGCCACGTCCGCCGCGATCCACGGGTTGCCCGCCCCGTCCAGCACCCGCCCGTTGCGGATGACGACGTCGTACTCCGGCACGCCCGCCGGGCCCTGCGCGCGCGCCGCCGCGGGAAGGAGCAGCAGCGCGAGGGCGAGGAGCGCGGGGCGTCGCGGCATCGGCGATCGCATCAGACCTCCTGGGAGCTTCACGGTGCGTGCGCGGCCGGGCGGAGCGGCCGGCGCGTCGGGTGCGGCCGATGCGCCGATCCGCCGGTGCGTCCGCGTCGTCGGGCGGCGGTCTGCACACCGACTTGTATACGATGCGCGCTACGGTATCGAGCGGGCGGCGCGAGAGCAAGAGCTGACTCTTATACACATATCCGAGCCCACGAGACACTGGCTAA
>JADGGV010000131.1 GCA_019689775.1 Gemmatimonadota bacterium | reverse complement strand
CGTCGGTGCCGGCGGCCCCGACGCGCTGATCCTGGAGGCTCCGTGTTGCGCATGCTGTCGACCGCGCGTCCGGCCCGGCGTCGCCGTGGCCGGCCGGTCGCCGCCGTCGGGCGGGGCGTCGTGCTCGCGGCGCTCGCCGTGGTGTGGCCGGCGGCGGTGTCGGCGCAGAATCCGAGGCCGGCGCCGGCGTCGTCGTCGGAGCGGCCGCGGGAGGAGGCGAAGAGCGGGCGCCAGCCGGAGAAGCCGGCGTTCGACGTCGTCGAGGCGACGATACCGGAGCTCCAGGGGGCGCTCTCGACCGGTCGGCTGACGTCGGTCCAGCTCGTGGACGCGTACCTGGCGCGGATCCGCGCGTACGACCAGCGGGGTCCGCGGCTGAACGCGATCCTGCGCGTGAACCCGCGCGCGCGGGCGGAGGCGGAGGCGCTGGACGCGGAGCGGAAGGCGGGGAAGGTGCGCGGTCCGCTGCACGGGATCCCGGTCATCGTGAAGGACAACTACGACACGGCGGACATGCCGACGACGGCCGGCACGGTGGCGCTGGCGGGGGTGGTGCCGCCGCGGGACGCGACGGTGGTGCGGAAGCTGCGCGAGGCGGGCGCGATCGTGCTGGGGAAGTCGAACCTGCACGAGCTGGCGAGCGGGATCACGACGATCAGCTCGCTGGGCGGGCAGACGCGCAATCCCTACGATCCGGCGCGCAACCCGGGCGGCTCGAGCGGTGGGAGCGGGGCGGCGGCCGCGGCCAGCTTCGGCGCGATCGCCTACGGCAGCGACACGTGCGGCTCGATCCGGATCCCGGCGGCGCTGAACGGCCTCTTCGGGCTGCGGCCGACGAAGGGGCTGACGAGCATTGCGGGGATCGTCCCGCTCGCGCACACGCAGGACGTGGTCGGGCCGCTGGCGCGGGACGTCACGGATCTCGCGATCGGCATGGACGCGATCGTCGGGCCGGACCCGGCCGACCCGGCGACGGGCATCCTGGAGGGGCAGCCGCTGCCGCGCTTCGTCGCCGCGCTGGACAGCGGCGCGCTGCGCGGCGCGCGGCTCGGCGTGCTGACGACGTCGTTCGGGCGCGCGCCGGAGGACGAGGAGGTCGGCCGCATCGTGCGCGCGGCGATCGACTCGATGCAGGCGCACGGCGCGGAGGTCGTCGACGTTGCGCTCCCGGGCGTCGACACGCTGGTGCGGCGGGCCGGCGTGATCGAGCTCGAGTTCCGCTTCGACCTGAAGGATTACCTGGCGCGTGTGCCGAGCGCGCCCGTCCACTCGCTCGACGAGATCCTCGAGCGCGGGCTCTACGACGAGGCGCTCGACGCCTCGCTGCGCCGCCGCGACACGGTCAGCACCCCCGACTCGCCGATCTACCGCGCGGCGCTCGCGCGGCGCGACACGCTGCGTGCGCTCATCGTCCAGGCGATGGACGAGCGGCACCTCGATGCGCTCGTCTACCCGACGATGCAGCGCAAGGCGGCGCTCCTCGGCGAGCCGGCGCGCGGCTCGACCTGCCAGCTCAGCGCGCACACCGGCCTGCCCGCGCTCACCATGCCCGCCGGCTTCACCGCGGATGGGCTCCCGGTCGGCATCGAGCTGCTCGGCCGGCCGCTCGCCGATGCGCGCCTGGTCGCGATCGCCTACGCCTACGAGCAGGCGATGCACCCGCGCCGCCCGCCGCCGACCACGCCGCCGCTGGTCGACGGCCGCGCGCCGGCGCCGCTCGCCTGGACGACGACGACGCGCGCCGGCCCGGCCACCGCGACCGTCGCCTTCAGTTGGGACCCGACGACCAGCGGGCTGAGCTGGAAGCTCCGCCTGACCGGCGCGGTCGAGCGCGTCTACGCCGTCACGGTCGACCGTGTCGTGGGGGCGCGGAAGGGCCCCGTCGTCGCGCGGCTGGCCGGTCCGGACATGACCGTCGCCGAGGGGACGCTCACGCTGGGGCCCGCGCTGCGCGACGACCTCGGCGCCGGCCGCCTCGCGCTCACGCTCTACACCGCCGACGCGCCGCTCGGGGAGGCGCGCTCGCCGCTCGTCCTGCCGGACCGCGCCGGCGCCGCGCAGTAGCCCTCAGGCGACGTCGCCCGTCCGCGCGCCCGCCGCCGCCAGCAGCCGGCGGTACCACGCGGTCGCCGCGTCGAGCCGCGTCTCGTGCCCGGCCGGCGCCCACACGACCGACAGCGTCCGCTGCGTCGCCGGCCCCGTCTTCGTGCGCTGCGAGTCGCGCACCGCGTTCGCGCACGGGCCGGCCGCGTCGACCAGGCAGAGGAGCCCCGACAGGTCGATCTCCTGCCCGGATGCGTTGAAGACGTAGCGCGCGCCCGCCGGCGCGATGGCGATCCGCAGCGGCGGCCGCACCCGCTCCAGGTCCACCACGCTGATCGGCAGCCCGCTGTGCAGCGAGACGGCGTTGCACGCGTCGACCGCCAGGTTGATCGAGCCGAGCGCCCCCTCCCCGACCGCCCGCAGCAGGTACTCCGAGGCCGGCTTGCCGCGCCCGGTCGGCTTGTAGCCGCCGTGGCGCAGCAGGTCGCGCACGGCCGTGCGCACCGCCTCCTCGGGGCGCAGCGGCGCCGGAGCGTCCAGCCGCAGCAGCTCGACGAGCCACGCCGGCGACGCCAGCTCGCCCAACGGCGCGGGGAACTCCGTGGTGAACGCCGCCAGCCGCAGCAGCGGATGGGGCTCGACGTCGAGGTGAGGTGGCGCGGTGTCGGTCATGGCGCGAGGTGCTGTCCTTGGCGTTGTCGTACTGGAGGCCGGGGCCGCGCTGGCCCCACTCTTGAACCCACCGCCAGTGGTCGCCAGGTCGCCGGTCCCCGCCGTGGGCACGTTCGGATGTCGCTCTGGGAGATCCTCCTCGGCAGGCGCCTGCGCTCCGAGGAGCAGGAGGCGCAGAAGATCGGGCCGGTGCTCGGCGTCCCCGTCCTGGGCCTGGACGCGCTCGCGTCCGCGGCGTACGGGCCCGAGGCCGCACTCGCCGTCCTTCTCCCGCTCGGCGCGGCCGGCACCGGCCTCATCGCGCCGATCGCGGCCGCGATCCTCGTCGTCCTGTTCCTGCTCTACATCTCCTACTACCAGACGATCGGCGCCTACCCGGGCGGCGGCGGCGCGTACACGGTCGGATCGCAGAACCTCGGAGAGACCGCCGGGCTGCTCGCCGCCAGCGCGCTCTCGCTCGACTACATCCTGAACGTCGCGGTCGCGATCTCCGCCGGCGTCGGCGCGATCGTCTCGGCGGTCCCACCGCTGCTGCCGCACACGCTCCCGCTCTGCCTCACGCTGCTCGCCGCGCTCACGGTCGTCAACCTGCGGGGCGTGCGCGAGGCCGGGATGCTGTTCCGCGTCCCGACGTACGCGTTCGTCGCGTGCCTGGGCGCTGCGCTCGCGATCGGCCTCGCCCGCACGCTCGCGGCCGGCGGCCACCCGCGCCCCGTCGAGCCGCCGCCCCGCCTCGCGGCCGCCACCTCGGCCGCCTCCGCCTGGCTCGTGCTCCGCGCCTTCTCCAGCGGTTGCACGGCCATGACCGGCGTCGAGGCGGTCAGCAACGGCGTGCCGATCTTCCGCGAGCCGCCGGTCCGCCACGCCCGGCGCACGCTCACCGCGATCGTCGCGATCCTCGGCCTGCTCCTGGCCGGGATCGCCGGATTGTGCCGCGCCTACGGCATCGGCGCGACACCGGCCGGCCAGCCCGGCTACCAGAGCGTGCTCTCGCAGCTCGTCGCCGCCGTCGCCGGCCGCGGCGCGTTCTACTACGTCGCGATCGGCTCGGTCGTGAGCGTGCTCGCGCTCTCGGCCAACACCAGCTTCGCCGACTTCCCGCGCCTCTGCCGCGCGCTCGCGCTCGACGGCTATCTGCCCCCCGAGTTCGCGCACCTCGGGCGCCGGCTCGTCTACTCCACCGGCATCGTGACGCTCGCCGTGCTCGCCGGCGCGCTCCTCGTCGCCTTCGACGGCATCACCGAGCGGCTGATCCCGCTCTTCGCCGTGGGCGCGTTCCTGGCCTTCACGATGTCGCAGCTCGGGATGGTCGCGCACTGGCGCCGGGTCGGCGGGAAGCACGCGCCGCACGCGCTCGTGGTCAATGCGCTCGGGGCGACGGCGACGGGGCTGACGCTCGTCGTCGTCGCCGTCTCGAAGTTCGCGGCGGGCGCCTGGATCACGCTCCTCCTGATCCCCGCGCTCGTCGTGCTGTTCCGCCGCGTGCGCGCGTTCAACGACCGCCTCGACCGCCTGACCGAGGACCGCGGGCCGCTCGAGATCGGCGAGCCGGCGCCGCCGCCGCCGATCGTGCTGGTCCCGACGCGTCACCTCGACCGGGTCGAGCGCAAGGCGCTGCGCCTGGCGATGACGCTCTCCCCGGACGTCCGCGCCGTGCGCGTGCGCACCCAGGACGTCGAGCCCGACCACCTCGCCGAGCACTGGGACGAGCTGGTCGCGCGCCCCGCCCGGGCGGCCGGCTTCACGCCGCCCACGCTCGTCGAGGTACCCTCCGCCTACCGCGAGTTCTTCGGCCCGCTCCTCGCCTACATCCGCGCGATCGCCCGCGCGAACCCGAAGCGGCACGTCGCCGTCGTCGTCCCCGAGTTCGTCCAGCGCCGCTGGTACCACTACCTCGTCCACAGCCACCGCGCCACGCTGCTCAAGCACCTGCTCCTGCTGCACGGCGGCCCGCAGATCATCATCATCAACACGCCGTGGTACCTGAGGGAGTAGCGTGGGGTGGCGGGGCTGGCTCGACCGCCGGACGGCGCCGGCCCCGCGCGCACCGCCCGCGGCGACCGACGACGGCCGCGGGCCGCCCGCGGCCGCGGCGGCGCGCGTCACCCGAGCGTGTACCCCCGCGCCAGCTCGAGGTAGCTCGCCACCTGCGCCTCGCGCCAGGCCTCGTCCTCCCCCAGCTCCTCGGCGAGGATGGCGGCGACGGCGGGGGCGGCCTGCATGCTGGCGCGGGCGTCGAGGAGGAGCATGCGGGTGCGGCGGGCGAGGACGTCCTCGACGGTGCGCGCCATCTCGTGGCGCGCGGCCCAGATCACCTCGGCGCGGGTGGTGGGGAAGTCGGGGTGCAGCCGCTCGGCGCCGCGCGGGACCTCGCGCATCAGCGCCGCGATCGCGGGCGCGTCGGAGCCGTACGGCGCGAGCGGGCCATGCCGCTCGGCGTGCTCGTCGTGGCCGTGGATCGGCAGGTCGCGCGTGATGCAGGGCCGGTCGTCGAGCCCGGCGATCGTCGCCGCGTGGTCGACCGTGTCCTGCGCCATGCGGCGGTAGGTCGTCCACTTGCCGCCGGTGATGGTGACGAGCCCGGACCGCGAGATGCTGAGCGTGTGGTCGCGCGAGAGCGCGGAGGTCGGGCTCCCCTGCTCCTCGCCGCCGACGAGCGGGCGCAGGCCGGCGAAGACGCTGCGCACGTCCTCCGGCCGCGGGTCCTGGACCAGGTAGCGCGCGGCGTGCTCGAGGAGGAACTCGATCTCCTCGGCGAACGGCCGCGGCTCGAGCGTGACGTCGTGGACCGGCGTGTCCGTCGTGCCGACGACGACGCGGTCGTGCCACGGGATCGCGAACAGCACCCGGCCATCCGCGGTCTTCGGGACCATGATCGCCGAGTCGCCCGGGAGGAAGGAGCGGTCCAGCACGATGTGCGCGCCCTGGCTGGGCGTGATCAGGTCGCGCGCGGCGGCGTCGTCCATGCGGCGGATGCGGTCGGCGAACACGCCCGTCGCGTTGACGACGACGCGCGCCTCGAGCTCCAGCTCCCGCCCGCTCTCCAGGTCGCGCGCGTGCACGCCGGCCACCTCGTCGCGCACCTTGAGCAGCCCTGTGACGACGACGTAGTTGAGCAGCACCGCGCCGTGCGCGGCGGCCGTCCGCGCGAGGTCGATCGCGAGTCGCGCGTCGTCGAACTGGGCGTCGTGGTAGATGACGCCGCCGGTCAGCCCCTCCGGCTCGAGCGTCGGGATCAGCTCGAGCGTCCGGCGACGCGACAGGAGGTGCGAGCGCCCGATCCCCTGCCGCCCCGCCAGCAGGTCGTACATCTTCAGCCCGATCCCGTAGAACGGGCCCTCCCACCAGTCGTAGCTCGGCACCACGAACGGCAGGTTGCGCACGAGGTGCGGCGCGTTCCGCAGCAGCAGCCCCCGCTCCTTGAGCGCCTCGACGACGAGCGAGACGTTCCCCTGCCGCAGGTAGCGCACGCCGCCGTGCACCAGCTTCGTGCTCCGGCTCGACGTGCCCTTCGCGAAGTCGCTCTGCTCGAGCAGCAGCGTGCGGTAGCCGCGCGATGCGGCGTCGACCGCCACGCCCAGCCCCGTGGCGCCGCCGCCGATCACGAGCAGCTCCCATGGCTCGCGGGCGGATTCGACCGCGCGCATCATCTCCGTCCGGTCCATCGCTCCTCCGCTCCGTCGAGCGACGCTGGACTGGAAGGTAGCGCGCGCCGCGGGCCGCGGCGAAGGCCCCGCCGCGCTCAGTGGATCGGCACCGCCGGCTGTGGCTGCTCCGGCTGCTCCGTGGGCTGGCGACGGGCGGTCGGCTGCGGGGCGCGGCCGAAGCTGTACGTGAAGCTCAGCGAGACCGTGCGGGACATGAAAGTGGAGCGGCTCGTCTGCACGTGGGTCGCGTCACGCGTCGTGAACTCGAAGCGCATCAGGCCGAACGGGTCGTTGAGGTAGAGGTTGACCCAGGCACGGTTCCCCGAGATCCGTTGCTTCGCGCCGATGCTCGACATCACCCACGCCGAGATCTTCCCCTGCGGCAGGTCCTGCGCGGGCGAGTAGCGGAGCATCCCCTGGAGGTCGAGCGACGACGTCGCCTTGAACATCGGCGTCAGCGTGGCGCTCCAGTGGAGCGCGCTCCCCGAGAACTGCGTGGAGATGTTGCTGGCGTCGCGGACCTGCCGGTAGACGGCGAGGCTGCCGAAGCCGCTCAGCCGACCGCCGGGGCGGAGCGAGCCCGTGATCGTCGCGCCGTACGCCTCGAGCGACGCCAGGTTGCGGAACGTCATCGTCGAGACGCCGGCCGAGTCGACCAGCTTCACCCAGTCCCAGTTGTCCACGGTGCGCCGCCAGTACGGCGAGAGGCGCAGCGTCCCGGCGGCGAGCGTCCAGCTCAGGTCGAGCGTGACCGAGTGCGTGTACTTCGGCTTCAGGTACGGGTTGCCCGCCATGCGGTTGAGCGGGTCCGTCGACGGCACGTCGGGGTTCAGGTAGAAGGAGGTCGGGCGCTCGATCCGCTTCGAGTAGGCCAGCCGCGCCTGTCGCCCGGGAGCCAGGTCGTAGCTCAGGTTCACGCTCGGGAAGACGCTCGTGTAGTCGTTGTCGAACGCCTCGCCCGTCCGGCGCAGCTCGAACGTCGTGGCCGCGCGCTCCGCCCGCACGCCGGCCTGCACGCCCAGCTTCCCGAAGCCGCGCTGGAGCAGCAGGTAGGCCGAATGGAACCGCTCGTCGTGTGTGAACGCGCTGCGCGCGTCCTGCGCGGGCGCGACGGCCCCGGCGGGCGCGAAGACCTCCAGCCGCGAATCCCCCGTCGAGCGGCGCAGCGCGCCCTTGTAGCCGGCGTCCAGCCGCAGCGACGCCCCGAGCGGGTGCGTGTAGTCCGCCTGGAGCGACACCTCACGCGTCCGCGTGTCGACGTCGCCCAACGTGACCTCTCCCTCCGGCGCGTCGGTGTCCGCGGCCGACGGCGCCTTCGTCATCCGGTCGTCGGTCCCCTCGCCGTTCCGGTTCGCCCGCACCTCGATCGTCAGCTCGTCCTGCTGCGGCTTCACCACGCGCCGGAAGCCGAGCGAGGCGTCCAGCACGTCGTAGGTGTACCCCGACGGCCCGCGGCGCACGTACTGCTCGAGCGCGACCTGCTGGGGATCCAGCAGCGCGTACGACGTCAGCACGTCCATGTCCCCCTCGCTGCGGAAGCCGTTGAACGCCGAGTACAGCGTCGCCTCCTTGCTGAGACGCAGCTCGGCCGAGAGGTCCCCCGAGTAGAAGCGGCTGTCGCCGTTCCGGCGCGACGACTGGTCGAGCGACGTGACCGGCGAGGCGAGGAGGTTCTGTCGGAAGTCGTGGCCGCTCTGCCGCGAGCGGCTCGCGCTGCTGCCGCCACCGGCGAAGAGCGTGAGCGCGCCCCGCTGGTACGCCAGCCGGCCGTTGCCGCCGCCGCCGGCGTTCCCGCCGCGGGCGGTCAGGCTGCCGCTCAGCCCGAGGTCCGCGTTGTTCTTCAGCACGATGTTCACGATCCCGACCATCCCCTCGGGGTCGAACTTCGCCGACGGGTTCGGGATCACCTCGACGCGCTCGATGCGGCTGGCCGGGAACTGCTGGAGGAAGTTCGTCAGCGCATCCCCCTTCAGCGGCGAGGGCCGTCCGTTGATGTGGATCGCCACGCTGCCGTTCCCGCGCAGGCTCACCTTCCCGTTGACGTCGACGTCGACCTCCGGGACGTTGCGCAGCACGTCGACGGCGGTGCCGGCGGAGGCCGCGGGCATGTCCTTCGTCTGGTAGATGTTCCGGTCGGGCGCGAGCACGACGGCGGCCTGCTCCGCGCTCACCTCGATCCCCTCCACGGCCACCGCCGCGACCGCGAGCCGGACGACGCCGAGGTCGGCGGAGGGCGCGGCCTGCGTGAGCGTGATGCCGGTCCGGGTCTGCGGCGCGTACCCCAGGTGCGCGATCCGCACGGCGTAGCGCCCGAGCGCGAGCCCCGTCACGCGGAACCGCCCGCTCGCCGACGTTACCGCGTCGGCGACGGCCACGCTGTCCGCCTCGCGGCGGACGACGACGGTCGCCGCGGCGACCGGCCGCCCGCCGTCGTCGACCACGAGCCCGAGGATCGAACCCGGACCGGCCGGCGTGGGCGCCGCCGCCTGGGCGCGCAGGCCGGCCGGCACACAGGCGAGAACGAGC
>JADGGV010000821.1 GCA_019689775.1 Gemmatimonadota bacterium | reverse complement strand
CCCCTCCTCCGGGCGGAACCACCGCCCCGCCAGCGGCCGCACGCCCAGCAGCGGGAACAGCTCCGGCGTCACCGCCGAGCCCGGGAGCCGCACCGGCTCGCCCTGCCCCGTCAGACTCATCTCCGCCGCGCCCCGGTACGCCGCCACCTCCAGCGCACGCGACCGCGCCCGCAGCTCGACCATCTCCCCGAGGTAGCTCACCCCCTCCAGGCTCACCAGCCGCTCCGGCGCCTCGTACGGCAGCGGCCGCAAGAGCACACCGTCGACCACGCTGAAGACCGCCGTGTCGCCGCCGATTCCCAGCGCGATCGTGAGCACCGCCACCGCCGTGAACGCCGGCGCGCGCCGCAGCGACCGCACCGCCTGGCGCAGCTCGTGGAGGAACGTGGGCATGGGTAATCGTCCGGTCGGGAGGATGGGCCGCCGCGCAAGCCGCGCGCGCCCGGTCAGGAAGACCTCCGATCCGGTTGGACAGCCGCGCGTGCGGGAGCGTTGCGCCGGGTGCGCGGCCGGGGGGGGCGGCGCCGACTGGCCGGCGTGGGATGGTTTCGGGATGGTCCGCCTTCGGGCCGGTTGACCTACGGATCCCGGCCGCCGATCGCTTCCTTGCCGGCCTGCGCCGCGGCCGGCCGGCGTGGGCGAGTGATCCTCATTCAACTTTGGTCTGGGGGGAGCACCTGCGGCGGGGCGAGGCCGGGTCGGCGCCCAAGCCCTCCGATCCGGCGCGGCCACGCCGGCGACCGCCTCGCACGCTCCGGCCGATCGCATCGAATCCGCCACGCGCCGCGGCAGGCGAGGCGGATGGCGGACTCGGCGGATTATGCGAACCCAATCCGCCAGCGGAGGTCCGGGCGCGAGCACGCGTGGCGGATTCGTGGCGCTAATTGCGCACGATGCGCCAGCCGGCGCTCGGCCACGCGCGGTTGGCGGATTCGCGGCACCATGAGCGCTCCTCGTCGCTCCTCACGGCGCCGCCAGGATCGGATCGGCGCCGCCCCCCCCCCCCAGGGCCGCCCCCCCCCGCGGCGGCCGGCGTGGGCCGGGGGGGCCCCGGGGGGGCGTGCCGGCCC
>JADGGV010000130.1 GCA_019689775.1 Gemmatimonadota bacterium | reverse complement strand
TTAATACCCCCCGGGGGCGGGGGGGGGGGGGGGGCGCCTCCTCGGGCGCGGCCTCGTGGACGGCGGGGAGGAGGATGCGGAAGGACGTGCCGGCGCCGGGCGTGCTGTCGGCGTAGATGTGCCCGCCGGTCTGACTGATTATTCCGTAGACGGTCGCGAGGCCGAGCCCGGTGCCCCGCCCCGGATCCTTGGTGGTGAAGAACGGCTCGAAGATGTGCGGCAGCACCTCGGGCGGGATGCCGGCGCCGGTGTCGTGCACGCGGATGGCAACGTAGTCTCCCGGCGCGGCGCCGGGGTAGTCGGCGGCGTCGGCGGCGCTGATCGTCAGGTTGCGCGTCTCGATCGTGAGCCGGCCGCCGCGGTCCATGGCGTCGCGGGCGTTGACGGCCAAATTCAGCACCACCTGCTCGAGCTGGCTGGGATCGACGCGGACGCGGGCGACGTCGGGCTCGGCGCGGACGACCAGCTCGATGTCCTCGCCGATCACGCGGCGGAGCATGCGCACCATGTTGGCGACGGTGGCGGCGGGGTCGAGGACCTGCGGCTGGAGCACCTGCTTGCGGCTGAAGGCGAGGAGCTGGCGGGTGAGCGCCGCGGCGCGGTCGGCGGCGCGTACGATCTCCTCGGCGTCGGCGCGCAACGGCTCGTCGGGCCGGAGCTCGCCGGCGATCATGGCGGCGTAGCCGCGGATGCCGGTGAGCAGGTTGTTGAAGTCGTGGGCGACGCCGCCGGCGAGGCGGCCGACGGCCTCCATCTTCTGGGCCTGGCGCAGCTCGTCCTCGAGGGCGCGGCGCTGCGTGACGTCCTCGAGCATGGCGATGAGGTAGCGGGGCTCGCCGTCGACGCCGCGGAGTAGCGAGAGGCGCGCGGCGCCCCAGATGATCGCGCCGTCGCGCCGCGTGTAGCGCTTCTCGCTGCGGAGATCGTCGAGCCGGCCGTCGGCGAGCGGCTCGGCGGCCTCGGGGTCGCCGGTGCGGTCGTCGGGGTGCATCAGCTCGGCGAAGCGCATCCCGCGCAGCTCGTCGGCGGTGTAGCCGAGGAGCCGTTGGAGCGCCGGATTCGTCTCGAGGAGTCGGCCGTGCAGGTCGCAGAGCGCGATGCCGATGGCCGACTGCTCGAAGACGGTGCGGAAGCGGGCCTCGCTCTCGCGGAGCGCCTCCTCGGTGCGCTTGCGGGCGGTGATGTCCTCGACGAGCACGCCGAGGCCGATGATCTCGCCGTCGGCGGTGCGGACGGGGTAGCCGCCGATCCACCAGTGCCGGCCGCCGGCGCCGGCGAGCGCCCCGTCTCCGCTCTCGACGGTGAGGCCCACGCCGGAATCGAGAACGGACTGTAGGGCGGCGATCACCTCGGGCGGCAGGTCGGGGATCACGTCATGCACGTGGCGGCCGAGATGGTCGGCCGCGGGGATGCCGTTCATCTCGGCGAGGCGCTCGTTGACGCGCATGTACCGTAGCGCGTGGTCGAGGAAGGCGAAGCCGATCGGCGCCTGCTGGAAGATCATGTCGAGGAGCGCGTCGGAGCGCTCGAGGTTTTCGGCGAGGCGGCGTCGCTCGGTGACGTCGTCGACGAAGACGGAGAGCCCTTCGGCGGACGGGTAGGCGTGGACCTCGAGCCAGGCGGAGGCGAGGACCTCCTCGAAGGCGACGGGGACGTGCTCGCTGGCGGCGCGCCGGCACTCGCGCTCGAAGACGGAGTCGCGGGCGCCGGGGAGCTCGTCCCAGAGGACGCGGCCGAGGATCTCCGCGCGGGGCTTGCCGAACAGCGCCTCGGCGTGGTGGTTCACGTACGTCAGCCGCCAGTCGTGGTCGAGCGCGAAGAAGCCGCTCTGGATGCTCTCGAGCACGGCGCTGAGCCGCTCCCGACCGCGGCGCTCCTCCTCGAGGAGCTGCGAGCGGAGCTGCTCGGCGTGCTGCTCCGCGGTGACGTCGGCGGTCTGGACGACGACGAGGTCGGGCGGCACGAACGACGCGCGGAAGCGCACGACGCGGGGCGTCCCGTCGGGGGAGCGGTGCGGGCTGTCGATGCTGAACGTGGTGCGGTCGGCGAGCGCGCGCCGGAGCACGGCGGCCGTCGCGGGGTCGTCGGCGAAGTAGTCGGCGGCGCGGGCGCCGACGACGGCTCTGCCGCTGCTGACCTCGAGGCCGGCGGCGTTGCAGTCGACGAGGGTGAGGTCGTCGCCGTCGGCGCGCCAGGTGAACGTCGGGATCGGGAAGTCGTGGTACTGGCTGCGGAACCGGTGCTCGCTGGCCTCGAGCGCCGCCTGCGCGGCGCGGGCGCGCGTGACCTCGCGGCGGGCGAGCACGTAGACGACGAGGCCGGTCACGGCGACGAACGCGATGCCCTTGGCGATGCCGGCGAGGACGAGCCGCGAGCCGGGCGGGACGAGGAGCTCCGCGACGGCGTCGGAGATCAGGATCCAGGCGACACCCGCGAGGGTGTAGAGCAACGCGAGCCGCGTTGGGGAGAACGCCTTTCGGGGCATCACACCATCATCGCGACGAGGGCGCCGGCGCGCGCCGCGCACGCTCGAGGCCGGACCCGCTCGACCGGCGGTCCGGGGCGAAGCGCCTGCGCGGCAGTTTCGTTGGCTCGGGGAGACGAGCGCGGCGCCGGTCCGCCGCGCACCGCACGGAGTCTAGCGGGGGAACGCGTTCGGCGAAAGGAGCTTGCGTCAGCCGGCGCGGGCGGCGGCGGCCGGCGCGGCCGCGGCCGCGAGCGCGCGCTCGGAGGCCGGGTCGAAGAAGTGCAGGCGCGCGGTGTCGATGGCGAGGGCGAGCGGCTCGCCGACGGGCGGGAGCGGCTGCGAAGGGATGCGGGCGACGAGGGCGACGCCGTCGGTGCGGAGCTGGAGCAGCATCTCGTTGCCGAGCGGCTCGACGAGCTCGAGGCGGGCGGTGAGCGGGGCGGCGCCGGCCGGGGCGTAGCTGGCGCCGGCGAGGTGGATGGCCTCGGGGCGCACGCCGAGGACGACGTCGCGGCCGGCGAACGGCTCGAGGGTGGCGGGCGCCGGGATGTCGAGCGCGCCGGCGGCGGCGTGGAAGCGGAGGCCGCCGTCGGCGAGGAGGCGGCCGGGGACGAGGTTCATGGCCGGGCTGCCGATGAAGCCGGCGACGAAGAGGTTCGCCGGGCGGTCGTAGAGCTCCATCGGCGTGCCGATCTGCTGGATGTGGCCGGCGCTCATGACGACGATGCGGTCGCCCATGGTCATGGCCTCGGTCTGGTCGTGGGTGACGTAGACCATGGTGGCGCCAAGGCGGCGGTGCAGGGCGGAGATCTCGCGGCGCATCTGGACGCGCAGCTTGGCGTCGAGGTTGGAGAGCGGCTCGTCGAAGAGGAAGACCTGGGGCTCGCGGACGAGCGCGCGCCCGACGGCGACGCGCTGGCGCTGGCCGCCGGAGAGCTGGCTGGGGCGGCGGTCGAGGATCTCGGTCAGCTCGAGGACGTCGGCGGCGCGGCGGACGCGGGCGTCGATCTCGGACCGCGGCAGCTTGCGGAGCTTGAGGCCGAAGGCCAGGTTCTCGCGCACGGTCATGTGGGGGTAGAGCGCGTAGTTCTGGAAGACCATGGCGATGTCGCGGTCCTTCGGCGGGACGTCGTTGACGACGCGGTCGCCGATGAGGAGCCGGCCGGCCGAGACGGTCTCCAGCCCGGCGATCATCCGCAGCGTCGTGCTCTTGCCGCAGCCGGACGGCCCGACGAGCACGACGAACTCGCCGTCGCCGATCTCGAAGCTGGCGTCGTGGACGGCGACGAAGCCGTTGTCGTAGACCTTCCGCACGCCCTCGAGCCTCACGCGGGCCATAGGATCCCTCCACGGATACGGAGTTCGGCAGATCCGTCTGGTTTACGCCGTCGCTTTCGGTTCCGCGCCCGCTTCCGAAAAGGCCCGAGCGGGAGCGGCAAAGACCGACGGACCTGCCGGATCTGATACGACATGAACGAGACGACCGATTTCCCGCGCGGCTTCCTGTGGGGCGCGGCGACCTCCGCGTACCAGGTCGAAGGCGAGCCGCTCGCGGACGGCGCGGGGCCCAGCATCTGGCACCGCTTCGCGCACACGCCGGGGCGGACGCACGGCGGCGAGACGGGCGACGTCGCCTGTGAGCAGTACCGCCGCTACCCGGAGGACATCCGGCTGATGCGGGAGCTGGGGCTGAACGCGTACCGCTTCAGCATCGCCTGGGGCCGCGTGCTGCCGCAGGGCACCGGCGCGGTCAACGCGCGCGGCGTGGCGCACTACGACCGGCTGGTCGATGCGCTGCTGGAGGCCGGGCTCACGCCGAGCGTGACGCTCTACCACTGGGACCTGCCGGCGGCGCTGGACGACCGCGGCGGGTGGTTGAACCCCGACGTCGCGGAGTGGTTCGGCGAGTACGCGGCGCTCATGTACCGCACGCTGGGCGATCGGGTGGCGCTGTGGGCGACGCTGAACGAGCCGTGGGTGGTCATGGACGGCGGCTACCTGAACGGCGGGCTCGCGCCCGGGCACCGCAACGTGTTCGAGGCGCCGATCGTCGCGCACAACCTGTTGCGCGCGCATGCGGCGGGCGTCGAGGCGTTCCGCGCCTCGGGCGCGACGGGGGCGGTCGGGCTGGTCGTGAACCTGGAGCCGAAGTACCCGGCGACCCAGGAGCCGGCGGACCTGGCCGCGACGGCGCGGGCGGACGCATACATGAACCGGTACTTCCTCGATCCAGTCTTCTATGGGCGCTACCCCGAGGAGCTGGCGGAGATCTTCGGCGAGGCGTGGCCGGAGTGGCCGGCGGCGGAGCTGGAGCGGATCCGCCAGCCGGTCGACTTCGTGGGGGTGAACTACTACACGCGGGCGGTCGTCGTGGACGACGCGGCCGCGCTGCCCCTGCGGGCGGGGCGCGTGCGGCAGCCGCGGCACGCGTACACGGAGATGGATTGGGAGGTTTACCCGCCGGGGCTCGAGGACACGCTCCGCTGGGTGCGCGACCGCTACGGCGAGGTGCCGCTGTACGTTACGGAGAACGGCGCGGCGTTCTACGACCCGCCCACGGCCGAGGGCGACGTCGTGGAGGATCCGCTGCGGGTGGCGTACCTGCGCGAGCACCTGCGGGCGGTGCGCCGGGCGTTGGCCGCGGGCGTGGACGTGCGCGGGTACTTTGCCTGGAGCCTGCTCGACAACTACGAGTGGAGCCACGGCTACTCGAAGCGGTTCGGCATCGTGCACGTCGACTTCGAGACGCAGCGGCGGACGGTGAAGCGGAGCGCGCGGTTCTACGCGGCGGTGATCGCGAGCGGGGGGGCGGCGCTGGGCTAGCCGCGCGGCGGGGCCCCCCCCACTCAGACGATCGCGCCGCGCGCGGGGCGATTCCATAGCCGGACGCGCCGATCCGCCGCCCACGCCTCAGCGCTCCCGGTAGCGCGGCCCCACATCCTCGCCCAGCACCACGTCTACCCGATGCACGCCGCCGTCGCGGCGGACCGGGATCGCGACGGCGCCGTCGGCGACGGCGAGCGGCGCGCCGTCCAGCGTGGCCGTGGTGGCGCCATCGCCCCGCCGCACCTCGATCTCGTAGGTGGCCGCGCGGTCGGGGAGCGCGTAGCGGAGCGCGAAGCCGGGCCACGCCGCCGGGATGCAGGGCCGCAGCCGCAGGATCCGCCCCTCCTCGACGGTCAGACCCAGGATCGACTCCAGCGCGACGCGCAACATCCAGCCGGCGGAGCCCGTGTACCAGGTCCAGCCGCCGCGGCCGACGTGCGGCGGCACGCCGTAGATGTCGGCGGCGATGACGTACGGCTCGACGCGGTAGACCTCGACGTCCTGGCGCGAGCGCGCGTGGCTGACGGGGCTGAGCATCTCGAGGAGCGGCGCGGCGCGCTCGGCGCGGCCGGCCTCGGCGAGCGCGCGGACGGCCCAGAGCGCGCCGTGCGTGTACTGGCCGCCGTTCTCGCGGACGCCGGGGACGTAGCCCTTGATGTAGCCCGGGTCGTGGGGCGTCCGGTCGAACGGCGGCGCGAGCAGGCGGATCAGGCCGGCGCGCTCGTCGACGAGCTGCGCCTCGAGCGCATCGAGCGCCTGGCGCGCGCGCTCGGGCGGCGCGGCGCCGGAGAGCACGGCCCAGGCCTGTGCGATCGCGTCGATGCGGCACTCGTCGCTCTCCCGGGAGCCGAGCGGCGCGCCGTCGTCGTAGAACGCGCGGCGGTACCACTCGCCGTCCCAGCCGGCGTCGTTGAGGGCGTGGCGGAGCCGCTCGCGGTACTCGTGGTAGCGATGGGCGCGGGCGGCGTCGCCCCGGCCGGCGCAGAGCGGGATGAACGCCTCGAGGATGGCGAAGAGGAAGAAGCCGAGCCAGACGCTCTCGCCGCGGCCCTCGCGGCCGACGCGGTTCATGCCGTCGTTCCAGTCGCCGGTGCCGATGAGCGGGAGGCCGTGCGCGCCGGTGGTGAGCGAGCGGTCGAGCGCCGCGCAGCAGTGCTCGTAGAGGCTGGCGGTCGTGCCCGTGGGCGTGGGGAAGACGAACGCCTCGTCCTCGCCCGGCTCGAGCGCGCGGGCGGTGACGAACGGCGCGGCCTCGTCGAGGATCGTGCGGTCGCCCGTCGTCGCCAGGTAGAACGCGGTGACGTACGGCAGCCAGAGCAGGTCGTCGGCGAAGCGCGTGCGGATTCCCTTGGCGGTGGGCGGGTGCCACCAGTGCAGGACGTCGCCCTCGGGGAACTGGTGGGCGGCGTGGAGCAGGATCTGGCGGCGCGTGAGCGCGGGGTCGACGTAGACGAGCGCGGCGGCGTCCTGGAGCTGGTCGCGGAAGCCGAACGCGCCGCCGCTCTGGTAGAACGCGGAGCGGGCCCAGAGGCGGCAGGCCAGGGTTTGGTAGACGAGCCAGCCGTTGACCATCAGGTCGAGGGCGTCGGCGGGGGTGCGGACGCGGATGCGGCCGGTGAGGCCGGCCCAGAACGCGCGCGCCTCGGCGAGGGCGCGGTCGACGGCGGCGGGCTCGCTCATCCCGGCGACGCAGGCGCGCGCCTTCTCGACCGTCGCCGCCTGGCCGAGCACGAACGTGCACTCCCAGCTCGCGCCCTCGCCGAGGACGAACGTGCGCCGGAACGCGGCGCAGGGGTCGAGGCCGGCGCCGGTGCGGCCGTCGAGCGGTGCATCGCCTCGCAGCGCGGCGGGGTGGGCGACGTCGCCGCCCTCGCCGAGGAACGCCGTGCGGTCGGCGGTGGCCTCGACGGGCCCGAGGTCGGAGGTGAGGAGCGCGGCGAAGGCGACGCGGCCGGCGAACTCGCCGTTCGCCGGGTTCGTGGCGAGGATCGCGCCGGTGGCGGCGTCGCGCTCGGTCACGACGGTGCGACCGCTGCCGGGCGGCAGCGAGCCGAGCACCCACTGCGCGTACGCGACGATGGAGAGCCGGCGCTCGTGGCCGGAGCGGTTCGTGAGGCGGAGCCGGACGAGCTTCGCGGGGGAACGGCGCGGCACGAAGGCGACGACGTCCTGCTCGATGCCGAACGCGGCCGTGCGCCAGCGCGCGTAGCCGAAGCCGTAGCGCACCTCGTAGGGCGCGGGCGCGGGGACGGGCCCGGGCTGCGGCGACCAGAAGACGCCGGCGTCCTCGTCGCGGAGGTAAAGCGCCTCGACGTGCGGGTCGGAGACCGGGTCGTTCGGCCACGGCGTGAGGCGGTTCTCGCGGCTGTTGACGCTCCAGGTGGAGGCGGCGCCGCGCTCGGAGGCGATGAACCCGGTCTCCTCGTTTGCGACGACGTGCGTCCACGGGAGCGGCGGTAGCAGCGGGCCGGCCGGGCCGGGCGCGAGGCGCAGCACGTACTCGGTACCATCGGCGGAGAAGCCGCCGAAGCCGTTGAAGTGGCGGAGCGGCTCGACGTCGGCGTCGGCGGCGGTCGTGGCGGCCGCGCTCGTCGCGATCGCGGCGTCGGCGGGCGTGGCCGGGCGGTAGCGAGCCGGCGCGCCGGCGGGGACGGGAGGGGCCGCGGCCGGGGTCTCGGCGGGCTCCGCCGCGGCCGCCTCGGCGAAGGTCGTATCGACGCGGCCGCCGTCGCGCACGGCGTCCCGGCCGGTCCAGCGCGTGGCCAGCTCGAGCGCGGCCGCGCAGTCCGGCGCGGCGGCCAGGACCGCGACGAGCGTCGTCGCCTCGCCGGGCGGCAGCTCGACGCAGCGGCGCAGGCTGACGACGGGATCGAGGACGGCGCCGACGGTCCCGCTCAGCGTGGCGCCGGGATCGAGCGCGGCGGGCGCGGCGGTGGAGCGCCCGCGGCCGAGGAAGCGCGCGCGGTCCGTCTCGTGGCCGGCGGCGGCGGCGGCGGGCGGCGTCCCGCCGGCGAGCGCGTGCGCGAGCCAGAGCGGCGCGTCGCCGGGGGCGCGGGGCCGGCGCCGGGCCAGGAGCGCGTCCGATTCCGCGACGTGCTCGGTCTCCACGAACAGCTTGGAGAACGCCGGGTGCGCGGCATCGGCCGCGGCCGGGGCGAGCACGACCTCGGCGTAGGTGGTGACCTCGAGGCGGCGCGGCCGCCCGCTTCGGTTCGCGAGCCGGATGCGGCGCAGCTCGACGTCGTCGGTGGCGGGGATGCAGACGTCGAGGCGCGTCTCGATGCCGTCGTCCGTGCGCCGGAACGAGACGACGCCGGCGCCGAGCCGCGCCTCGTACGCGTCCGGCTCGCGGCGCACCGGGTGGCGCGTGGCGGACCAGACGTCGCCCGTGTCGAGGTCGCGGACGTAGATCCAGACGCCGGGCCCGTCGCCCGCGCTGTCGGGCGCCGCGCGCGTGAGTGCGACGCCCCGGTAGTCGACGCCGCCCGCGCCGGCGGCGGTCAGTCGGGAGGTCAGACGGCCATTGGAGAGGCGCCCCCCCCCCCGCGCGGCGGGCGGGGGGGGTGGGGGGTGGGGGGGGCGCGCGCCGCCCACGGCGCCGGC
>JADGGV010000129.1 GCA_019689775.1 Gemmatimonadota bacterium | reverse complement strand
GCGCGATTCCGCCCGCGCGGTCATGGGCCTGGCGCCCCCACGCTCGTGCGCCCGGCCGCGGCCGCCGGCGCCGCGGCGCGCACGAACAGCACCGCGGTCGAGTCCTGGTGCCAGACCCGCCACGCCGGCTCGCGCCTCAGCTCCGCGGCCAGCGCGCTGCGCCGCGGCATGAGCACGAGCGAGATCCCGCGCCGGTCCAGCGCGGCCTGCCACCCCGGGTAGCCCTCCTCGATCGACACGTACGCGCGCAGCAGCTCCGAGCCGTAGAAGTCCGTCGCCCCGTCGATGAACACCTTCTGCTCGGGCCACGCCCAGAGCAGGTAGCCGCCCCACGCGAAGTCGTGGAACAGCTTCCCCTCGAGGTGCGCCGCGCGCGCCGCCTGCACGGCCTGCACCGGGAAGACGCGCGGGTCGAAGCGGTCGGGGAGCAGCCGCGCACCGGCCAGCGTGCCGCCGTTCACCCCGATCCCCGCGAGGAGCAGCGCCGCGCCGGCCGCCCAGGCGCCGACGCCCGCCTGCGCGTCCTGCCGCGCGACGCTCGCGCGGAGCCGTCCCAGCACCCCGCCGAGCGCGCACCACTCCGCGTCCAGCTCCAGCGCGAGGAGCGGGAACACCACCAGCCCGAACAGCGGGATGTTGCGCCGCGCGTTCAGCGCCAGCGCCGTCATGGCCAGGAACCCGAGCAGCGTCACGGTGCGCGGGCGCTTCCCGCGGTGGATCAGCGCGCCGGCCACGGCGAGCAGCACGAGCAGGAACGCCTTCCCCGTCGCCGTGTGGAAGTCCGGCGACAGGAACTCCTGCGTCGTGTCCATCAGGTAGGCGTCGCCGAGCGTGCCGAAGACGTGCGCGACCTGCCGGACCCCGCCGGGCGTGATCAGGCTGACGCCGAGCGCGACGCCGAGCGACGTCGCCCGCAGCCGGATCGACGTTGCCAGCTCCGGCGAACGGGTGCGCAGCCAGTCGAGCGCGTCCGCCGCCAGGAACATCCCGATCAGCGCCAGGCCGAACACGAAGCCGGGGTGCAGGTTCGCCCACGCCAGGAACAGCGGCGCGTACTCCCATGGCCGCACGCGCCCGCGCGGCTCGAGCAGCGGCAGCAGGCACGCGATCCCCAGGAACGTGAACAGATGCGGCCGCGCCACCCAGTGCGGCGAGGTGAGGAGCAGCGCCGCGCTCGCGGCGACGTACGCGAGCGCCGCGTCCACGCCCCGGCGCTGGAGGAAGCGCATCAGCACGAACCCCGTGAGCCCCAGCAGGATCGCGGACAGCGCGACGACGCCCGACAGCCCCGCCACCCGGTGCACCGCCGCCAGCACGACCTCACTCAACCACTCGTAGGCGATGAACGGGCGGCCGTACGCGGTGTGCGAGAACCGATCGACCGTGACCAGCCGGCCGTGCTCGAGCATCCACGTCCCCAGCCGCAGGTGCCGCGCGAGGTCGCCGTCGCTGTTCAGCAGCCGGTGGTTGAACGCCAGCGCGATGGCGAACGCCCAGAACAGGAAGAGCAGGTCCGCCACGGAGGGGACCGCCCGGGCCGCGAGCGGCCGCGCCATCCGGCCCGCGCGCTCCTCGCTCTCGGCGGCGACCGTGTTCATCCCGGCCTCCGCGCGGCCGTGCGCCGGTCCGCCGCCGTGCCCCGGCGCACCAGCAAGACCGCCGTCGCGTCATCGTACGCCAGGCTCCACGACGCATCCCGGCCCAGTGCACGCGCCAGCCGCGAGTCCGCCGGAACCAGCACGACGTCGATGCCGTACCGGTCCAGCGTCTCGTGCCAGCCGCCGTGCAGGCCGGCGATCCTCATGTAGTCGCGCACCACGTCCACACCGTAGAAGTTGGTCGCGCCGTCGATGAAGACCCTCTCCTCCGGCCATGCGTACTGCACGTAGCCGCCCCAATCGAAGTGGTTGAACAGCGTCCCTCTCACCCCGGCCGCGCGCGCGTGCTCCACGGCCGCGACCGGCATGACGGCCGGATCGAATCCATCCGGCACCACGGCGCGACCCGCCACGCGGCCATGCAGCAGCGCCAGCACGAGCAGCCCGCAGGCGACGACGGCGCTCCAGGGACCACGAGCCGCGCGCGCGTCGTCGGCCGCGAACGCGGTGCGCGCGTGCGCCAGCAGGCGCGTGGGGATCGCCCGCCAGTCGGGGTCGAGGTCCACCGCCAGGAATGGCAGCACGGTCAGCCCGTACAGCGCGATGTTGCGGCGCGCCGCGAGGGCGAGGACGGTGAGCGCCGCCAGAACGAGCCACGTCCGCGTGCGCACACGTCTGCGCCGGAGGACGGCCACCCCGACGACGAGGATGGCCGTCGCCAGGAAGATCGCGCCGGTGGTCGAACGGAAATCCGGGGGCGTGAACTCCTGGCTCGCAGCCGGGAGCGACCCCTCGCTCAGAAACGCCAGCTCCTCCCACAGCAGCCGCGGCCCGACCGGGTTCAGCGCGGTGCCCGCGAGCGCGGCGGCCAGGGCCGCCGCGCCGCGCCGCAGCCGCGCCCCGGCCCCGGCGCCCCGGCGCCAGGCGTCGAACGTGTCCGCCGCCGCGAGCACGCCGAGCAGCCCGAGCCCGAACAGCACCCCGCCGTGCAGGTTCGCCCACGCCGCGAACAGGGGGACGAGCAGCCACGCCGACCGCTCCCGCGGCCCGTCCGCAAGCGCCACGAGCGCCGCCGTGCACAGGAACGTCAGCAGGTGCGGGCGCGCGATCCAGTGCGCGCCGCTCAGCACCGCGGCGAGCGTCACGGTCAGGTACGCCAGCAGCGGGTCGACGCCGCGCCGCTGGAGGTGCACGAGGAGGAGCGTGAACGTCGTCGCCAGGATCAGCGCGGCGAGCACCACCACGCCCGCGAGGCCGCCGAGGCGCTCCGCGCCGGCCAGGAGCACCTGGCTCCCCCACTCCATCGGCACGAACGGGCGGCCGTACGCCGTGTGCGAGAAGGTGTGCCGGAGCAGCACCTGGCGGTGGTCGAGCATCCACCCGCCGAGGCGCAGGTGCCACCCCGGGTCGCCGTCGCCGTTCAGCAGCCGGTGGTGGAAGCCGAGCGCCACCACCAGCGCCCAGACCACGAACACGAGGTCCGCGAGCGACGGTTGGAGCAGCCACCGGCGCACGCGCCCCCGCCGCCCGGACTGCGGGCGCGCGGGGGCGTCGGCAACCGTCGGAGGCGGGACGGCGACGACCTTCTCCACGCCCTTTAGCTCACCGGATGCCGAACCCGGAGTAGACGCCGAGGTTGATCTGGACGTTGTGCACGGCGTTGAAGTCCCCGCCGTTGATCGGGTCGAGCGGCGACTTCGGCACCCAGTGGTCCTGCGCCTCCAGCCGGAACCCGACCGGGTTGCCGTCCCACTTCAGGTTCGTCCGGATGTCGAAGCCGAACGAGCCGGCCACGGCGAAGTTCACGTGGTCGTCCCCCTCGTAGACGGCGCCCGCCTCCGGGAACACCATGCGCGGGCCGGCACCGAAGCCGTAGTAGACGATCCCGGCGCCCACGCCGACGTACGGCGCCACGCTCCGGCCCTCCGTCGCCGGGAGGAAGCGCAGCACGAAGCCGGCGTCCGCCATCGTGACGCCGATGTTGCGCGTGCGGTCCGGGAAGTCG
This sequence comes from Gemmatimonadota bacterium, assembly GCA_019689775.1. Lineage (GTDB taxonomy): Bacteria > Gemmatimonadota > Gemmatimonadetes > Longimicrobiales > RSA9 > JADGGV01. Next base: position 5,316 of record JADGGV010000129.1, on the reverse strand, counting down.
ACCGGGCGGTTCGTGTACGAGCCGTTCACGCGGAAGCCGACCCGCCCCGAGCTCGCCCAGTGCTGGCCGGTGATGCCGACGTTCCACCCCGTCTCCGGCTTCACCTTCGTCGTCGCCAGGTGGCCGGCGTTCAAATCCCCGAACAGCACGCCGCCCGCGTACCACGTGGCGTCGTTGCGGTACTCCTGCGCCCGGGCGCGGCCCGCCAGCGGAAGCAGCAGCAGCGGGACCAGCAGCAGATTCAGGATTCGGCGCTTCATGGGCCTCGCTCTCGCGGTCTCGTGACCCGGATCCGCCCGCCCGCCTGGTGAGACGGCCGGACCCGGAGCCGGATCATTGCTTGATGTCGGACGGGAGGACGTCCACGACGACCAGCGTGCCGTTCCCGGTCGCGCCGTACAGCTTGGCGATCGGGCAATTGCTCCCGCTACAGCCCCGCAGCGGCAGCGAGACGCGCAACGGCCCCACGACGTTGTCGCGAATCGCGATCTCGCCCCGCTCGGCGAAGTGCACGGTGTCGTAGATCTTGATGGTGTTCTTGTCCGTGGCGACGTACGACAGCCGGCTCGGGTCGTACCCGGGATACGGTCCGTACGCCGGCATGTCATAGCTGCGCCGGTCGAGCACCGCCCCGCTGCCGCCGACCGGCGTGGCCGGTAGCTCCCGCGATCCCTGGAGACGCAGGTCCCTCGTGAAGTAGTACGCGCCTCGCAGGCCTCGCGCGACGCCGAGATCGCCGTTGCTGCTCAGGTCGACCGACCGGAGGTTCTCGCCCGTGTTGCCGACGAGGTCGATCATGCGGATGCCGTTCGAGAACGTCACGGAATCCGCATCCCAGATCACGATCCGGCCATTGGGCGCGGCACCCTCGCCGAAGGCGACGAATCTGCGGTTCCCGGACGCCGCCACGAAGCTCGTGTCGCTGAACGAAAGGAGACGCTTGTCGAAATCCGTGATGTGCCAGTCCGAGCCCTGCGCGCGGAGTTGTGCAAGCGCCTCACCAAACCCGCCGTAGCCGACGATGACCCGCTCGGGGAAGCCGGGGACGTGGTCGTAGATCCGCACGATCGGGATGCGGTTGGTGGCGTCGATCGGGTGATCGATCGCGCGCAGGCTGTCGATGTTGACGAGGCCGAACTCCTCGGGTTTTTCGAACGTGGGCAGGAGCGTGTCCGGTGCGTTCGGCAGCACGGCCAGGCGCGATTCCGCCTCTGCCCAACCCGGCTGCTTCTCGAGGACACGGATCGTCCCGAGCGTCGCGCCGGGGGTCGGCAACGTCGAATACACGAGACGCCGGTGCGAATCCTGCGCGATGAACTGCGGCCGGTCGCTGAAGTCCTCGAGCGTGATGTTGATGACGAAGATGGTATCCCTGACGCCCGTCGAGAGGACGGTGTCCCGAAGGTCGTACTTCACCGCGAAGAAATCCGCCGTCTGCGTGCGGATGCGGTCCTGCGTCACCTCCGTGAGGTTCCCGTCGAGCGCGATCCTCGAGATGTTCGTCCCCCCCGAGTTCGCCACGATCAGGGTGTCATCGGTGATGTTCGTCGCCAGTCCCCAGGGGTGGGCGCCCGCGAGAACCTTGATCGGCAACAACTGCTGCGCGCGCAGATCCAGCACGTCGATGCGGCTCTGCCCGTAATTCGCGATGTACAGCCTGCCGCGCAGGGTGTCCGGGTACATATCGGCGATGACCGACCCGCTCTCCAACCCGAAGCTCCTCCCCGCCACCACCTTCGTCGGCAGCGCGGTCGCGCGCGGCTCGGCGATCGTCAGATCCTCGCCGTCCAGCGACAACTTCCGGCACGGCAAGGAATTGCCGGCCGGGGTGGCCGCGGCGCAGTTGCCGGCGCTGTCCTGCGCGAAGCCGTAGATCTCGAAGTAGCGGTCGGCCGGGAGCGAATCCGCGCGAGCCGGCGCCGCGAACGACACCCGGATCGTCGCGGTGTCCAGCACCGCGATCGTCGGCTGGATCCGCTGGATGATCTGGCCGGTGGACGTGACCTGGAGCACGGTCGCGCTGATGAGCGCCACGCCCGCGCCGCCGGGGTTCTCGACCGCCCGGACGCGGACGCGGACGCTGTCCGTCAGCTCCATCCGCGCGGGCATCGAGTCCACGAGCAGCGTCACGGCGGGGGGTACCTGGTCGGTGCCGACCGTCACGGCGACGTTCCCCGCGCGGGCGACGACGCCTGCCCGGTTCCTCGCCGTCGCCTCTACCTTCACCTGGCCGGTCGCGCCCGGCGGCACGGTCACGACCGTGTCGATGGCGACGAAGTCCTGGGCCGGGGTGTAGTCGCGCCGCACCGTCCCGGTCGCGGCACCGCTGAAGTCCACCTGTAGCGACGAGATGCCCAGCGAGTCGCTGGCCTGGACCTGCAAGCGGAACGTCTTGCCCGGGGCGACGACGATCCCCGGCGTCGGAGCGACGACCGCGATCGCGGGCCCGGGCATGTCCTTCGGCCCCGAATCGTACAGCGTGTCTCCCTGACACGCCGCCAGCAGCGTGGCGAGCAGGGGCGGCACCACCCCGACGAGCGCCCGCGCGAACGTGATCCGCTTGGACGTTTCCCTCGTGCCGACATTGGCACGGTGCATACATCCTCCCCTGGAACGGAACAGAGCTCGGAGGGGCTGACCTGCGGCGGCGGCCCGGATACGGCGGCCGGCCGGTTCAGGCGTGAGGACCCATCCGTCACCGGACAAACCCGGTGCCACCGGCGCCGGGGCTGACAACCTCAAGCGCGATACCGCGTTGGTGGCGATCGCTCGCCGCGGCGGCGGGCGGATTCGTAATGCATCGTGCCACCCCGCCGGAAAGAGTCGTTACACCACGATGTCGTATTTCTCGATGATACGGTTGAGCCGGGGACGGGAGACGCCGAGGATCTCGGCGGCCTTGCTCTTGTTGCCGCCGACCTTGGCCAGGACGCGCTGCACGTGGATCCGCTCCACCTCGTCGAGGCTGTCGTCGGCGGCTTCCGCCGGCACCGGCTCGCGCTCCGTCTTCCCAAGCGTGAGGTGCTCGAGCGAGAGCGCCGGGCCGCGCGCGAGGAGCGCGGCGCGGGTGAGCGCGTTCTCCAGCTCGCGTACGTTCCCCGGCCACGGGTACGTGAGCAGCGCGGCCATGACGGCGTCGGGGATGACGTGCACGTTGCGGCCGTACTCGGCGTTCACCTTGGCCAGGATGCTGCGCGCGAGGAGCGGGATGTCGGAGACGCGCTCGCGCAGCGGCGGCACGACGATCTCGACGACGCGCAGGCGGAAGTACAGGTCCTCGCGGAACTTCCCCTCCTCGACCAGGCGCTCGATCGGGCGGTGCGTCGCCGCGATGACGCGCGCGTTCGTGCGCCGCGGCTGCTCGCTCCCCACCGGGTAGAACTCGCGCTCCTGGAGCACGCGCAGCAGCTTCGCCTGGAACGCCGGCTCCGTGTCGCCGATCTCGTCGAGGAAGATCGTGCCGCTGGCGGCCAGCTCGAAGCGCCCGCGCCGGTCGTTGACCGCGCCGGTGAACGCGCCCTTCACGTGCCCGAACAGCTCGGACTCGAGCAGGTTCTCCGGGATCGCCGTGCAGTTGACGGCGACGAACGGCTCCGTCGCGTCGCGGGAGTTCGCGTGGATCGTCCGCGCGATCATCTCCTTGCCGGTGCCGGTCTCGCCGCGGATCAGCACCGGCGCCTTCGTGGCCGCGACGGTGCCGATGAGCTTGTAGATCTCGACCATGCGCGGGTCGCGACCGACGAGGCCGTGCACGCGCGTGGGCGGCTCGCTCCCCTCCTTGCGGCGACCGCGCCCGCGCTCGCGCCGGTCGCGGAAGCAGCGCTCGACCGTCTCGTCCAGCACGTCCAGGTCGAGCGGCTTCAGCAGGTAGTCGAACGCGCCGCCCTTCATCGCGTCGATCGCGCCCTGCACGTCGTCGTGCGCCGTCATCAGCACGACGTCCAGGTCGCGCCGGTGCTCCTGGAGGAACGCCAGCAGCTCGAAGCCGTCCATCTCGCCCATGCGGATGTCGGTCAGCACGAGGTCCGGGTCGGCCTGCGTCAGCATCCCGAGCGCGCGCTCCGCGCTCTCGGCCGAGACGACCTCGTAGCCCGAGCGGCTCAGGTGCCGCTCCAGCGCCATCCGGTGCGCGGCGTCGTCCTCGACGACGAGGATTCGTCCCTTCACTCGATCCGATCCAGGCGGGGTGTGGGGTCCGGGCCCGCATCGCCGCCCGCGACGGCGACGTCGGTCTCGCCGCCAACCGCGGCGAGGCGGCGGGCGCGCCGTACGGCCGCGGCCGGCGCGGTGCCGGCCGGCTCCGATTCGGCGGGCGGCGCGAGCGGGAGCTCGACCACGAATTCCGCGCCCTGCACCAGCTCCGACGGCGTGTCAAAGTAGAGCCGGCCGCCGTGCTGGTCCACGGTGCGCCGCGCGACGGCGAGCCCGATGCCGCTCCCCTTCTTCTTCGTCGTGAAGAACGGCTGGAAGATCTTCTCGCGCAGCTCCGGCGGCACGCCGCTCCCCTCGTCGGCGACGTGCACGGCGATCAGCCCGCCGGCGCGCATGTCCGCCTTCGTCTCCGTCCAGACGCGGATCGTGCCGCCGTTCGGCATCGCGTCCGCCGCGTTCAGCAGCAGGTTCAGCAGCACGCCCTTGATCTGCTTCGCGTCCACGACGACGCGGTCGAGCGGCGCCAGCCGCGCCACCTGCACGGTGATCCCGCGCGCGCTGAAGTCCGCCGACAGCAGCGCGACGCACTCGTCGATGATCCGGTGCAGCGACTCGCGCCGCAGGTTCGTGGGCCCGCCGCGGCCGACGGTGAGAACGCTCTGCACCACCGCGTCGAGACGCGAGATCTCGCCCAGGCAGAGCTTCATGACCTCGGAGAAGTCCTCCGGCAGCCGCCCGCCCCGCGCCTCCCGCTCCACGCTCTGGAGGTTCACGCGCAGCGCCGAGAGCGGGTTCCGGATCTCGTGCGACAGGTGCGACGCCATCTCCCCCAGCGCCGCCAGGTGCCGGCTCGCCTCCACCTCCCGCGCGCTCTGCCGGATCCGTTCCATCATCCGCGCGAACGCCAGCGACAGCCGCCCCACCTCGTCGTTCGTCGGCGGCGGCAGCCACACGTTGAAGTCGCCGTCGGCGATCTGCCCCGCCGCGCTCGTCAGGTCCTCCAGCGACCGCATCACGTCCCGGATCAGGATGCTGAACGCGCCCGCCGCCGCCAGCGCGACGATCGTCACGAACGCCAGGTACGCGAGCTGCCGCTGCCCGTACGGCGAGTGCACCCCATCCACCGAGTCGGTCGTGACCAGCGTCAACTCCGGCCGCTGCATC
>JADGGV010000128.1 GCA_019689775.1 Gemmatimonadota bacterium | reverse complement strand
ACCCGACACCGTCACCGATGCGACGACGCCGTCCCCTGCCCCGCCGCGCGGCCGCCGGCGCGCTCGTCGCCGTGGCTGCCGTCGCCCTCGGCGCGACCGCGTTCGCCCGCATCCAGCCGACGAACGCGCACGTCTACCGGGCCGAGGAGGCCGTCCTCCCCGAGATTACGTTCCACGGCCACGAGGTCACGATCCGGCACGTCCGGAACTTCACGTTCCGGCCCGACGGCAGAAGCGTGCCCGGCTACTACGACCGCACGTACGACCTCGACGCGCTCGTGCGCGTGTGGTTCGTGCTCTCGCCGTTCGCGAAGCTGTGGCGCGGACCGGCGCACGCGTTCGTCTCGTTCGAGTTCGCCGACTCGCAGTTCGTCGCCATCTCCGTCGAGGCGCGCAAGGAGCCGGGGGAAGAGTACTCGCCGCTGCTCGGCATGTTGAAGCGCTACGAGCTGATGTACGTCGTCGCCGACGAGCGCGACGTGATCGGGCTGCGCGCGCTGGTGTGGGGCGACCCGGTCTACGTCTACCCGGGGCGCGCCACGCCCGCGCAGGTCCGCGCGCTGTTCGTGCACATGCTGCGGCGCGCCCAGCGCCTGGCCTCGCACCCCGAGTTCTACAACACGCTCACCAACAATTGCACGACGAACATCGAGGATGCCGTGAACGCCGTCGCGCCCGGGCGTGCGCGCCGCGGCCTCGAGGGCATCCTCCCCGGCTACGCCGACGAGGCTGCGCTGGAGGACGGCCTGCTCGACACCGACCTCCCGCTCGAGGCTGCGCGGCGGCGCTACCGCGTGAACGAGCGCGCGACGGCGGCGGCGACGGCGCCGGACTTCTCGCTCCGGATCCGCCGGCCGGCGGCCGCGCCGTCGCCGAGCTGATCCGGGCGGCCTCGGCGCCGGGGGCCGCCGGCCGGCCCGGTCGATCGACCCGGGCCGTTCGAACCCTTCGGCGGGATCGTGTGTCTGACCGGACGGCCGTGTGCCCGCAAACCCGTCCGCGGCCCGCGGGCGCTCGCTCCGTCGCCCCGCGCGCTTCTTCCCCGGAGAACCGCCAATGAACCTCAGGCTCGCCTTGCGCACGCTGTTCAAGGCGCCGTTCGTCACCGCGATCGCCATCCTGTCGCTCGCCCTCGGGATCGGCGCGAACGCGGCGATCTTCTCGCTGTTCGAGGAGATGCTGCTGCGCGCGCTGCCGGTGCAGGAGCCGGAGCGGCTGGTGAACCTGGGAGCGCCCGGGCCGAAGCCGGGCTCGCAGTCGTGCAGCCAGGCGGGGAGCTGCGACGCCGTCTTCAGCTACCCGATGTTCCGCGACCTCGAGCGCGCGCAGACGGTGTTCACGGGGATCGCGGCGCACCGCGCGTTCGCCGCGAACCTGGCCTTCCGCAACCAGACGCTGAGCGCCGAGGGGATGCTGGTGTCCGGCTCGTACTTCCCCGTGCTCGGCGTGCGCCCGGCGCTCGGCCGCCTGCTCGGGCCGGCGGACGACCAGGCGATCGGCGCGAACTTCGTCGCCGTGCTCAGCCACTCCTTCTGGACGACGCGGCTGGGCGCCGACCCGGGCGTGCTGAACGAGACGATCGTCGTGAACGGGCATCCGCTCACGATCGTCGGCGTGGCGCCGGCGGGGTTCCAGGGCACCACGCTCGGCACGCAACCGAGCGTGTTCGTGCCGATCACGATGCGGGGGCTCATGTCGCCGGGGTTCGACGACTTCGAGAACCGGCGCAGCTACTGGGCGTACCTGTTCGCGCGGCTGAAGCCCGGGGTCTCGCTGACGCAGGCGGACGCGGCGCTGAACGGCCTCTACCGGTCGATCATCAACGACGTCGAGGCGCCGCTCCAAAAGGGAATGAGCGACGCGACCATGAAGCGGTTCCGCGCGAAGCGCATCACGCTCGAGCCTGGCGCACGCGGGCAGAGCTCGATCCACCGGGAGGCGAAGGCGCCGCTGGTGTTGCTGTTCTCGATCACCGGCGTCGTGCTGCTGATCGCCTGCGCGAACATCGCGAACCTGCTCCTCGCGCGCGGCGCCGGGCGCGCGCAGGAGATGGCCGTGCGGCTCTCGCTCGGCGCGAGCCGCCGCCAGGTCGTCACGCAGCTCCTCGTCGAATCCTGTCTGCTCGCCGCCCTCGGCGGCGCCGCGAGCCTCCTCGTCGCACGCTGGACGCTGGCGCTCATCGCCTCGCTCCTGCCGGCAGACGCCGTCGGCACGCTCCACCTCGGGCTGCGGATGCCCGTCGTGCTGTTCGCCGCGGCGCTGTCGATCGGCACGGGCGTGCTCTTCGGCCTCTTCCCGGCGATCCACAGCACGCGCCCGGACATCGTGAGCGCGCTCAAGGCGAACGCGCGCCAGCCGTCCGGGAACCGCGCGGCCGCCCGCTTCCGCACCTCGCTGGTCACGGCGCAGATCGCGCTGTCGATGGCGCTGCTGGTCTCGGCCGGGCTGTTCATCCGCAGCCTCGTGAACGTCAGCCGCGTCGACCTCGGGCTGCGGATCGACAACGTCGTCGCCTTCCGGCTCTCGCCGGAGCTGAACGGCTATGCGCCGGCGCGGAGCCACACGTTCTTCCAGCGCGTCGAGGAGGCGCTGCGGGCCACGCCGGGCGTGACCGCCGTCTCGGCCGCGCTCGTGCCGATCCTGAGCGGGAGCAACTGGGGCACCGACGTCGCGGTGCAGGGCTTCCGCTCCGGGCCGGACATCGACTCTAACGCACGCCTGAACGAGGTGAGCGCGGGCTACTTCCGCGCGTTCGGCGTCCCGCTCCTCGCGGGGCGGGAGTTCACGCCGGCGGACGCCCTCGGCCGGCCGAAGGTCGCCATCGTCAACGAGGCGTTCGCGAAGAAATTCAATCTCGGCCGCGACGCGGTCGGGAAATGGATGAGCATGGGCCGGTCGGGCGAGCTGGACATGGAGATCGTCGGGCTGGTGCAGAACGCGAAGTACAGCGACGTGAAGGAGGAGGTCCCGCCGCTCTTCTTCGTGCCGTGGGCGCAGGACTCGACGATCGGCGCGATGACGTTCTACGTCCGCACCGCGCTGCCGCCGGAGCGGCTGCTGAAGACGATCCCGCGCGTGATCGCGGGGCTCGACCCGAACCTCCCGGTCGAGGACCTGAAGACGCTGCCGCAGCAGGTGCGCGAGAACGTGTTCCTGGACCGGATGATCAGCACGCTGTCCGCGGCGTTCGCGGCGCTCGCCACGCTGCTCGCGGCCGTCGGCCTCTACGGCGTGCTCGCCTACACCGTCGCGCAGCGCACGCGCGAGTTCGGCGTGCGCATGGCGCTGGGCGCGGATTCCCGTCGCGTGCGCGCGCTCGTGCTGCGCCACGTCGCGCGGATGGTCGCGGTCGGCGGCGCGGTCGGCATCGCCGCGGCGCTCGGGATCGGGCGCGCGGCGCGCTCGCTCCTCTTCGGCCTCAGCGGGCAGGACCCAGTCGCGCTCGGCGCCGCGGCCGTGCTCCTCGCGCTTGTCGCCGCCGGCGCCGGCTACATCCCGGCGCTCCGCGCCTCGCGCGTCCAGCCGGCGCAGGCGCTGCGCTACGAGTAGGTCGGCCCCGCACGAGCGCGGCGGCGCGGGGGCGGGCGGCGCCCCGGGCGCGCGGCCCGGGAACGAGCACGCCGCGCGGCGCCGGAGGCGGCTCCCGCCGGACGCGCGCCGGCGGGCGCTCGAGGCGCGCGCCGCCGCCCACCACCGCTACACCCGCCCCCTGGCATCCGCGCCGGTGTGCTCGCCGGCGCGCGGCAGCCTGCTGACGAGCAGCTTGTCGACGCGGCGACCGTCCATGTCCACGACCTCGATGCGGAGCCCGTCCGCCTCGAGCACGTCGCCGGCGCTGGGGATCCGCCCGAGCCTTGCGACGACGAAGCCCGCGACCGTGTGGTAGCCCGGGCGCTCGGTCGTCCGCCGCTCGTGGAGGCCAAGCCCCTCGCGGAACTCGTCCACGTCGAGCGCGCCGTCGACGAGCCAGGAGCCGTCCGCGCGCCGGACCATCCCGGGCCCGGCCTCGGGGCCGACGGCGCCGGCAAGCTCCTCCAGCAACTCCTCCAACCGGACGATGCCCTCGACGCCGCCGTACTCGTCGCCGATGACGGCGATCCCGGCGCCGCTCCTGCGGAACAGGTCGAGGAGCCGGAGCGCGCGCACGGTCTCCGGGACGAAGAGCGGCTTGCGGAGCACGGCGCGCAGATCGAGCGGCGCGCCCTCCACCAGCGCGGGAAGCAGGTCCAGGACGCGGACGGTGCCGAGGAGGTGGTCGACGTCGCCGTCGCAGACCAGGAACTCGGGCGCGCGTTGGCGGAGGATCTCCGCGCGCTGCATGTCGGGTGGGTCGGAGACGTCGAGCCAGACGACGGCGTGCCGCGGCGTCATCAGCGTGGCGGCACGCTGGTCGGCGAGCCAGAAGACGCGCTCGACCAGCTCCTGCTCCTGGGCCTCGAAGATCCCGGCCTCGGCGCCGGCCTCGAGCATGGCGGCGACCTCCGCCTCGGTGACGGGCGGCTCGGCGAACCGTCGGACGCGCAGCAGCCGGAGCACGCCGTCCGTCGTGACCGAGAGGAGCTTCACGAGGGGCGCAGCCGCGGCCGAGAGCCTCGTCACGGGGCCGCCGACCCAGGCGGCGATCCGCTCCGGGTGCGCCAGACCGATGCTCTTCGGCACCAGCTCGCCGAGGACGAGCGAGAGGAAGGTGAGCGCGCCGACGACGAGCGCGAGCGCGATCTGCCCGCTGTAGCCCGCGAGCGCCGGGGCGCGCGCGAGCGCGCGGGCGAGATGCGCGGCGATGCTCGCGCCGCCGTACGCGCCCAGGAGCACGCCGACGAGCGTGATGCCGATCTGGACGGTCGACAGGAACCGCGTCGGCTGCTCGGCCAGCTCGAGCGCGCGCCGCGCCCGCGCGTCGCCCGCCTCCGCCCGGCTGCGCAGCCGCGCCTTGCGGGCGGAGACGACGGCGATCTCCGACATCGCCAGGATCCCGTTCGCCAGGATGAGCAGCACGATGAGCAGCGCCTCGAGCGCGAGCCCGGATTGGATCATCGGCTCCCTCGCGGTGACGGCCGCGGGCGGCCGGGCGCCGCAGCGTACCGGCGGTGCGCCGGCGGTGGCACCCCGCGGCCGGCGGCGCCCGTGCGCCGAGGCCGCCAGCGCCGGTGCCCCGCGGCCGCCAGTTCCCGCGCACCGCGGCCGCTAGCGCCCACCGCGGCCGCCGGCGCCCGCGCACCGCGGCGCCTCCGCCGGTGCCCCGCCGCCCACCGGGGCCGGGCCGGGCCGCCGCCGCCGTCGCCGACAGGCCTACCGGGTGTGGCGCGCCGCGGCCGCTCCGGGCCGCCCGCGCCTCCTCACCGCATACGCCCCGCCAGCGCCTCGAGCGCCCGGATCCGCGCCTCCATCGGCGGGTGCGTCGAGAACAGGCGCGCCACCCCGCCACCATGCGCCGCCAGCGGGTCGACCTGCGCGAGCGGCGCCGCCGCCGGCGCCACGTTCATCGGGATCCGGTGCGCGTACCCCTCCAGCTTGTGGAGCGCGCGGGCGAGGTCGAGCGGGCGGCCGCTGATCTCCGCGCCCACCGCGTCCGCCTTGAACTCGCGCTGGCGGCTGATCGCCATCTGCACGAGCCCGGCGGCGATCGGCGCGAGGACCATCATGGCGACGGCGCCGAGCGGGTTCCCGCCCTCGTCGTCGCCGCGGCCGCCGCCGAGCAACGCGCCCCACGCCGCCATGCTCGCGAGCGACGAGACGGCGCCGGCCAGCGTCGCCGTGAAGGTCTGGAGCAGCATGCCGCGGTTCTTGATGTGCGCCAGCTCGTGCGCGATCACGCCCTCCAGCTCCTCGTCGCTCATCAGCGAGAGCAACCCCTCCGTCACGCAAACGATGGCGTGCTCGGGGTTGCGCCCCGTGGCGAACGCGTTCGGCTGCGCCTGCGGCGGTACCACGCGCCGAACGGGTGCGGCCGCGGCGCACGCCAACGCGCGCCCGCGGGACCGCGGAACGTCGCTGAAGGCTAGACCTCGGAGCGTGGCGGGCGGGGGTAGTCCTGACGGTACGACGCCGCCGCGGCGTGGACCGCCGCGTGCCGGCCGGCGAGCGCGGGCGCGCGCGCGGACGCGAGGAACGACATGGGCGGCGCCGCCGTCACCAGCATGGCCGGCGGGGTGAGATGCAGCGGCGCGGCGGCCGCGCGCGGCGCCGGAGCGCGCCGGTGCGCGAGCACCACGTCCGGGCCGGCGCCGTGGCGCATCGCGCGCACGGCCTCCCCGCCCTGCCACGCGAGCAGGAACGTCAGGAGCAGGCCGGGGAGCAGCCGCCAGGCGAGCGTGGAGCGTCGCGTCGTCATCCGGGACGTGGTAGGCCGGCGGCGGGCGGGTTGTTCCCGGCGAGCCGTCCGGGCTGGAGACGAGTCAGGTTCAGGTCCCCCTATGGCATCACCGGGCGGGCGACCCGAGGGCACCCGGCGGTCCACCCGGCGACCCAACCTGACGTCCTTGTCTTTGATTCATCCCGCACACTAGATTCATCGCATGATGAATCTAGCTGAAATCCAGAATCTAGGTGGCATGTCACGGCATGAGGGCGTCCCCCCGTGGCTGTTGGACCTGCTGAGGCGCGTCGGCATCGAAGCCACGGCCGATCCGCAGGGCGGACTACAGGTCCAGGTTGGGCGGGGGCGCGAGACGTTCCGGATCGCGCACACCGGCCGCCTCTCTACCGCGGCTGCTCGTGACATCGCGGCACGGTGGTCGAGCGAGCCGGCGCGTGGGGCGGGGCGACCCCTCCTGGCGATCACGGAATTGTCATCTTCCGCGCGTGCCGTTCTGCGCGACGCGAGGATCTCATGGGCGGAGCGGGACACCGGGGTGTTGAGTCTGCTCGGTGACAGGGTACTCGTCCGTATCGAGCTGTCCAACGACCGTCTGTCGGCATCGTCGCGCCGATTGCGGTCGGCGGAACTGCGCTTCGATGGCGTCGCCGGCATTCTCGTTGAGGCGTTGCTCACGGGCAGAGTGAACCCCGAACGCTTCCATCTCGCGGAGCTCGCAGAGGCCGGTGGAGCAGCGCACTCGTGGGCGCATTATGTGGTGTCTCGTTTGACCAAGCTTGGTATTGCCACCCACCGCGGCGCGGGTCGTTGGCGCACATTTGCCGTGTCGGACCGGTCCGCGCTTTTGGACGCATGGCTGGCGGCCGGCGCGGAGCGGCCGACGACGACGACCGGGCTGTACGTTTACGCTCGCTCTCCGGGAGAGGTGTACCGGCGGTTCGCGGCTGCCGCGGAACACGACATCCGGTGTGCCGTGGGCGGGATCGCCGCGGCGAACCTTCGGGCACCCTCGCTGACTTCCTGGCCCGATCCGGCGCTCTGGATCCCAGCCGAAGAATCGGTCGAAGCCGTCTCGGAGCGGCTGGGGGCGGAGATCGCGAGCGAGGGGGCGAACGTAATGTTGTGGCAAGTCGAAAAAGACGCTCCACTGCGGTTCGCGGAGCGCATCGAAACCCCGTTCGGCACAATGCCAGTGGTTTCGGGGCCGCGAGCCTTCCTCGAGGCCCGTGATGCAGCCGGGCGGGGGAGCGAGGTCGCCGAGAACCTCCGACAGATATTGGGTTTTTGACGGCAAAACCAACAATGCGACCGGCGCACACAATCGAGTACGTCACTGCAACCGCGACCTGCGAGAAGGTCCTGCGCGCTTTATTGGTTGGATTTGACTCATGGGGAAATAGTTTGGTCCTTGTTGGCGGCCTCTTGCCTCGCTATATCATTCCCATGCTAGCGGAAGGAGCCGAACCACATCTCGGGACGACCGATCTTGATGTCGTATTGACGCTAACGCTCGGCGCGCCGGATCCGGCGCCGTATCGCAGCCTCGAAGAGTGCCTCGCCGACCTCAACTTCGCGCCGGCCCCCCCGACCGGCGACGACGTTGGGTCGTTCCGCTGGATGAAGACGGTCGACGGTTTACCCGTGAAGCTAGAGTTCCTCGCGCCTCCCGAGGTCAGCGCGGAGCACATGAAGGTTCGGCCGATCCGCGGGGGCGGCGCCATCGGCGCCCTTCGAGTTCGCGGCGCCGAACTGGTCGCGCGCGATTGGTTTGTCCACGAGCTCGAAGGCCCGGTGATCGATGGGGCGACGCACCGTGTGCCGCTCCGCGTCGCCGGACTGGTATCTTTCCTGGTGCTCAAGTCCTTCGCGCTCAACGAGCGACGAAAGCGCAAGGACGCGTACGACGTGGTATGGACCTTGACCTCTGCACCTGCGGGCGTCGCTGCCGCTGCGGAACGGGCTCGTATGGGCCCGGTATCGGGGGAACGGATCGTTGCTGAGGCGTTTGCCCACGTGCGGCACCACTTCTCGACCCACGAGAGCGACGGATCTCATCAGTACGCCGACTTCCTCGCGCCGCGCATGACCCGCGAGCATGCCATCCTCCAGCGGTTCGCTTCTCGCACAGTCCGGGAGTTCCTGAGCGAGTGGGACAAGCCGCGAGCGCCCGTGCCGGCGTTGTAGCCCCCGGACGGGACGCCGACGAGGAGCCGCACGCGCGGGTGCCTGCGGCGCCGCTCCCCAAGTGCGATCGGCGAGCACGCCGGTAGGTCAGGAGTGTCCGGGGGTCGACCTCGCCTCTCCCACCGATCCAACCCGTCTCCAGAGCGTGGGGCGGCCACACGCAGGAAATCGGCGTCGCGCGAGCCGCCGATGCGCGCAGTGCCCCCCCCCGTTGCCACCACGCCGCCGGCGCGATACCCTCGGGCATGCCCGAGCCCCGTGGCTACCCGATCCCCGCCGGCCCGCACCGCGTCGAGGACGTCGTCCAGCGGAGCCGCTTCATCGCGACCGTCGGCCATGCGCCGACGGCGGACGCGGCGCGCGCGTTCATCGACGCGGTGCGCCGCGAGTTGCCGGATGCGGCGCACAATTGGTGGGCGTACGTCGCGG
>JADGGV010000820.1 GCA_019689775.1 Gemmatimonadota bacterium | reverse complement strand
GGGCCGGGATACGCACGAGGACCGCATCCCAACACGAGGACCGCATCCCAATCGGAGGGCGAAGGTTCAACGATGAAGTACCTCACGTTCGTCGTGCCCACGTCGGTGTGGGTGGAGGGGGGCTACCTCGATGCCGTCTACGGCCGCCATGCCGAGGTGCGGCTGGAGGTCAGCACGCGGGGGCGCGGGAAGCGGGTGACGGTGACCGCGCCGGTCCGCATCGCCGTCGACATCTACAAGTACCTGCGCGACCGGTCGGGCCCGCAGTACGGCGATGCGTACGCGCGCCGCGTCGCGGCCCGCGCCGCGGGGGAGCTACGGCCGCTGCTGCTGGCGGAGGGGGTGGAGGTGCTGTAGTGGGGCCGGGGGCGCGCGGCGCCGGCGTTGGCGCCCGCGGCCCGCGGTTTGGGCGTCGTTCCGGCGGCGTCGCCTGTAAGAGCGCGGGCTTCCGGCGCGTTCTTCCTCGACGCGGCCGAGCGCCGGCCGCGCCGGTCGACGTGTCCCCGCGGCCGGTCCCGGCGCCGCGGGCGTGACGCGTCGCGCGCCCGCCCCGAAGGGAGCCCCATGCCGAATCCGCCCGCGGTGGTCCTGGACACGAACGTGCTCGTCGCGGCCGGGTTCCGCCCGGCCAGCGGCTCGGGCCGCCTCCTCCACGAGATCCGGACCGGCGCCGTGCGCCTCGTCTGGAACGACGCGACGCGCCGCGAGACCGAGCACATCATCCGCAAGATCCCGCCGCTGTCGTGGCGCGCCGTCGCGGACCTGTTCCGCGCGGAGGACCGCTTCGTGGGGCGGACCGATCCCGGCGCGTTCGCCGTCATCGCCGACCCGGACGACCGCGAGTTCGCGGCGCTCGCGGCCGCCGCCGCCGCGACACTGGTCACGATGGACGAGCACGTCCTCGGCGTGCGGGCGGAGGTGCCGGCGCGGGTCCGCACGCCGACGGAGGTGCTGGCGGAGCTCGACGGCGGGTGAGCGGGTCGTGGCGCGCGCGCCGTGGGGGGCGCGCCGCGGCCAGACGCGTCGCCAGGGGCGTCGCCGGACGCGCCGCCGGGCGCACGGCACGGAGGGGGCGGGGGG
>JADGGV010000127.1 GCA_019689775.1 Gemmatimonadota bacterium | reverse complement strand
GCGGGGGGGGGGGCGGTGTGGGGGCCCCCCCCCGCCCCCGGCGGCGCGCGCCCGCCGCCCGCGGCCGTGGATTCCGCCCGCGCGCTCGTGGACTGGCGCCGGGTCGACTTCGAGGCGGCCGCCCGGAGCGTGCGCCTGCCGGTCCCCGGGATGCGCCTCGACCTCGACGCGCTCGCCCGCGGCTACGCCGCCGACCGCGCCGCCGTCGCGATGCGCGCCGCCGGCCTGGACCGCGGCATGGTCGACGTCGGCGAGAGCGTGCTGGTCTTCGGGCCGCCGCCGCCCGGCACCGGGGCGTGGGGCGTCGGCGTCCTCGACCCCCGCAACCCGGATCGCGTGCTGGGCGTAGTGACGCCCGACAGCGGCGCCGTGGCCACGACGGCCGATTACGGTCAGGGCTTCATGGTCGCCGGCGAACGCTTCTCGCGCACGATCGACCCGCGCACCGGCGCGCCGTCGAGCGGAACGACGAGCGCCACGGCGGCCGCGCCGAGCGCGCTCGCCGCCGTGGCGCTGTCGGCCGCCTTCTTCGTGCTGGGCCCGGACCGCGGCTGCGAGACGGCGCGCGCGCTCGGCGTCGACGGGCTGTGGATCCGCGACGTCGCCGGCGGCGCCGTCGTCGCCACACCGGCGCTCCTCGACCGCCTCCAGCTCTCGGCGGAGGGCGGCCCCGTGTGGGCGCCCCGCGCCTGTGGCCGCTGAGCGAGGATGTCACGTCCGCGGCACTCGCGGGTATCAGGCGAGGTACGAGATCGGCGGCGTCGCGTGCCGGCGCGGGCCGGCCCTGGCGCACGGGCCGCGTGGCCGCCGACCGGGCATCCAGGTATCCACGGCGCGCAGCGCCCGCGCTTCGCTCCCGCGCACCCTACAGGTGGGCATGAACGACATCACCCGTGAGCGCCTCTGGCGGAAGCTCCAGGTGCTCCCCGACGAGCAGCTGTACCAGGTTCTCGACTACATCGAGTTCCTCGAGTCCAAGTACGCCAAGGGGAAGGCGCCGGAGCCGACCGGGCTCCAGCGGTTCGCCGAGCGGCTCGAGGACCGGCTGCGGATGCGCTCCATCGCGCCGCAGTACATCCGCGGCGCCGTCGGGCTCTTCGGCACGGCGCGCAAGGTGATGGAGGCCGGGCGCGAGGTCGTCGGCGGCGTCGTCGAGGCCGGCCTCGGGGTCGTGGACGGCGTCGTCGAGACCGGCAAGGAGCTGCTCTCCGGCGATGCCTCGCGGCAGTCGACGGCCGCCGCGCCGCTGCCGCCGGCCGTCCCCGACCCGGCCGCGCCGTCGGCCGGTGCGCCCCCGAGCGCGTCGCCGCGCGCGATGCCGGACCCGGATGCGCCCCCGCCGCCGACCGATTCCACGCGGTCCGGGCCGGCCACGCCGGACGTGGCGGGGGAGTAGCGATGGCGTCACTGCGAACGCTCCGCCGGCGACGGGCCCGGAACGCGGCGGTCACGGTGCTGCGGCAGTTGCCGCGCTTCCTGCGGCTGCTCGTCCGGCTGGTGCGGGATCCGCGCGTCTCGCGGGTCGACAAGGCGCTGGTCGGCCTCGCCGTCGCCTACGTGCTGATGCCCGCGGACCTGATCCCGGACGTGCTCGGGATCTTCGGCATGGTGGACGACATCTATCTGCTGGGCCTCGTGCTCGGGCGGCTGGTCGCGAACGCCGGCCCCGACATCGTGGCCGAGCACTGGGATGGGCCGCCGCGCGCGCTCGCGATCCTGCTCGACGGCATCGACGATCTCGGCTCGCTCGTGCCGGCCCCGATCCGCCGGCTGCTGCGCGCCCGCGTGGAGGAGCATTGACCCGGGCGGGAGCGGCGCTTGACGGCTGCCCGGCAGACTCGGTATCGTACCTCATGGAAGGACCACCCGACGATCTTCACGGCAAGCCCGCGGGCCCGAGCGCGATGCGCGCTCCCGGCCGGCGGGCGTTTCGTATTCGGAGGCGAAGGCCATGACCCAGCGCGACCACCCCAGGATCCTGGGTGACGCCCTCACCTTCGACGATGTCCTGTTGGTGCCGCGGTACTCGGAGGTGCACCCGCGCGAGACGAACGTCGCGAGCCGACTGACGCGCAAGATCGAGCTGCCGATCCCGCTGGTCGCCGCCGCCATGGACACCGTCACGGAATCGCGCATGGCCATCGCCATGGCGCGCGAAGGTGGCATCGGCATCATCCACAAGAACATGCCGATCGATCGGCAGGCCGCCGAGGTCGACCGGGTCAAGCGCTCCGAGAGCGGGATGATCCTGAACCCGATCACCGTCGGCCCCGATCGCCCGATCCGCGACGCGCTGCGCCTCATGGAGCAGTTCTCGATCAGCGGCGTGCCGGTCGTGGACGAGAGCGGGCGCCTCGTCGGGATCATCACGAACCGGGACCTCATGTTCGAGCAGGCGCTCGACCGTCCCGTCCGCGAGGTCATGACCGCGGATCGGCTCGTCACCGCGCCGGTCGGCACGTCACTCGAGGACGCCGAGCGCGTGCTGCACCGCCACCGCATCGAGAAGCTCCCCGTCGTCGACGAGCACGGCAAGCTGCGCGGGCTCATCACGGTCAAGGACATCTTCAAGCGGCGGCAGTACCCGAACGCCTGCAAGGACGAGCACGGGCGGCTGCGCGTCGGCGCCGCGATCGGCACGACGCCCCGCGATCTCGAGCGCGCCGAAGCGCTCGTCGCCGCGGGCGTCGACGTCCTCGTCATCGACACCGCCCACGGCCACTCGCGCGGCGTGCTGGAGGCGCTCTCGCAGGCCCGCGAGCGCTTCCCCGACGTGCAGCTCATCGCGGGCAACGTCGCGACGGCCGACGGTGCGGCCGCGCTGGTCGAGCGCGGCGCCGACGCCGTCAAGGTCGGCATCGGGCCCGGCAGCATCTGCACGACCCGCGTCGTCACCGGCATCGGCGTGCCGCAGCTCACGGCGATCCTCGAGGCCGTGCGCGGCGTCGAGGGGCGCGCGCCGATCATCGCCGACGGCGGGATCCGCTACTCCGGCGACATCGTCAAGGCGCTCGCGGCCGGCGCGCACTCCGTCATGATGGGCTCGATGCTCGCGGGCACCGAGGAGAGCCCCGGGGAGAGCTTCCTGCTCGAGGGGCGCCGCTTCAAGACCGTGCGCGGCATGGGCTCCCTCGCCGCCATGGAGCAGGGCTCGGCCGATCGCTACTTCCAGGACGGCAGCGACGGCCGGAAGTTCGTCCCCGAAGGGATCGAGGGCCGCGTCCCCTACAAGGGGCCGGTCGCCGACGTGATCTACCAGCTCGTCGGCGGGATCCGCAGCGGCATGGGCTACTGCGGCGTGTCGACCATCGAGGAGCTGCGCACGAACACGCAATTCGTCCGCATCACGAGCGGCGGCCTGCGCGAGTCCCACCCGCACGACGTCGCGATCACGCGCGAGGCGCCGAACTACCACCTGTAGGCGCCGGGCCCCGGGGGGCCCCCGTTGGCGCCCCCCGGCCGGCCGGGCCCGCCCCCCCACCCCCCCCCCGCGGCGTCCTGGCCCCCCGCGCAGGGCCTAGGGGGCACGCTCCTTGCGCCCTCGGCCGCGCGTCGACGGCGGCCATACGTCCACCCGTGCCCGACCCGCTATGGTTTCTCGCGAGGACATCCAGCGCCTGATCCATCGCCCGGACACCGGCAGGCCGATCCTGTCCGCCTTCCTCGACATGTCGGTCGATGCCACCAACAAGCGACACTACACGACGTTCCTCAGCAAAGAGCGGGCGCGCTTCTCGGAGCTCGACAGCGAGCGCGCGACCCACGAGTTCACCGACATCGGCGCCGCCTTCGACCGCGTGGCGGGGTGGATCGACGACGGCTTCGACGAGGCCAACAAAGGCGTCGCCATCTACACCGAGATCGGCGGCGACTGGTTGGAGGCCATCCAGCTACCCGTGCCGATCCAGAACCGGCTGGAGATCGCCGCGCACCCGGTCATCGGCCCCCTGGTCGAGGTCGTGGAGTGCAACCACAGCTACGCCGTGTTCGTCGTCGACCGCGAGCATTTCCGGATGCTGAGCGTCGTCTGCGGCCAGGTGCTGGCCGATCAGCGGATCGAGACGGAACCGGACGAGCCCAGGAGGCACGCGGTCCAGGCGGGAGGCGAGGCGGCGAAGTCGTATCAGAAGTACAAGGCGGAGGAGACGAGGCAGTTCTTCAAGGACTTCGCCGCCGCCGCCGCGGAGTTCTGCCGCCGCCACCGCCCCGACCATCTCGTGCTCCTGGGGACGGACGACAACGTCAAGGGCTTCCTCCCGTTCCTCCCGATCGAGCTCCAGGAGCGGGTCGTGCACACCGCCGCCGCGCCCGTCGAGGCCGGCGCCGCGGCCATCGTTGACCGGCTCGCCGGCTTCTTCGCGCAGCACCAGGAGCAGCGCGAGGCGCGCGCGGTCGAGGTGCTGACCGACCGCGTCCGCCACAACTACTTCGCCACGGCCGGCGTCCAGCAGACGCTCGAGCTGCTTCAGGAGGGGAAGGTCGAGACGCTCATCGTCGCCCGCGACCTGCACCGCGCCGGTGCGCAGTGCCAGCGCTGCGGGTTCTTTCTCGCCCGGACCGACCGGGAGTGCCCGTACTGCGGCGGCGAGCTGCGCAACGGCGTCGACGTCGTCGAGGCGATGATCCGCATCGCCGAGGAGCAGGAGGTCGCCGTCGGCTTCGCGGATCCCGCCGCCCTCGCCGCCGTCAAGGGCGCGGGCGCTCTGTTGAAGTTCTGACGCAAAGCGGACGATACCCGGATCAAGGAGGGGCGCTCGCCGGGAAAGTCCGGCGTGCGGCTGCTTCTTGACACCACCTTTTGTTTGCGGATACCTTAGCAACCCCTCTCCCTCGAACCACCAGCAGATCGAGCCGAGCGCCGTGGCTGCCCTCTCCTCCATGGAAACGAGTGCGCTGGAGGAGCTCCGGTCGCGCCTCGAGTCCCTCGAGGGCGCGCAACGGGTGCTCCTGGACGCGACGCGGGACGAGGTCTGGATCGTCGGCCGGCCGGATGCGGGCCGGCTCCGACTCGAGGCCGCCGTGCAGGACGCCCTGGCCGAGCTCGGGATCCAGCCCGGCAGCGTGGCGGTGGCCATCGTGCGCCTCCCCGGCGAGGCGGAGCGGCAGCGAGCCCGCTTCGTCGGCGTCACCCGCTCACCCGGCGCCGACGGCCGCGTCCAGATCCGCGTCATGCTGGAATGGCAGGGCCAGGAGTTCGTCGGCGAGGAGTTCACCGAGCCGGGCCTCCCGATGGAGACGCGCAGCGCCGCCGCCGCCACCGTGCGCGCCATCGCGCTCGCGTCGAACGGCGAGCTGAGCCTGCGCCTCACCGGGATCAAGCCCGTGCGCGCCTTCGACCACGAGATCATGGTCGCATCCCTCTACCGCGTCGGCGGCTCGCACCAGCAGCTCATCGGCGCCGTCCTCATGGGGAGCGACCCGCTGCGCACCGCCTGCATGGCGGTGTTGAACGGCCTGAACCGGATCCTCGGCAACTACCTCAACACCGCAATTTGACGTCGTGAATCCGCAGCACCGGGCGTCGCTCGCCCTGCTCCTGGCGGCCTTCGCGGCCGGTTGCGCCGGGGGCGCGCCCCGCCCCGAGGCGCCGACGCCCCGCACGCTTCAACCACCGCCGGAGGCGCCCGCCGTGGTGGACGCCGAACTGCCCGACTCGGCGGCGAGCGCGGCCGCCGACGCCGCCGCGGACGTCGCGCTCAGCTTTCCCGACGGCGTCGACCCGGCCGACTTCACGTTCCCGCTCGAATACAACGACCGGGTCCGCTACTGGCTGGAGTACTACCAGCGCTACCACGACCGCTTCGCTGTGTGGCTCCAGCGCATGGCGCGCTATGAGCCGTTCATCCGCGAGCGGCTCACCGCCAACGGTCTGCCGAGCGACCTCGTCTACCTCCCGCTCATCGAGAGCGGCTTCTCGCCGACCGCCTCCTCCCAGGCCAGCGCCGTGGGAATCTGGCAGTTCATGGCCGAGACGGCCCGCATGAGCGGCCTCGAGGTCGGCACCTACATCGACGAGCGACGCGATCCGTTCCGCTCCACCGAGGCGGCCATCCGCCATCTCCGCGGCCTCTACCGGGAGTTCGGGAGCTGGTATCTCGCCGCCGCGGCCTACAACTCCGGCTCCGGCCGCGTCGCCCGGGCGCTCGATCAGGTGGCGGGCGGCGCCCGCGGCGCCGACTCCCTCTTCTGGCGCGTCGACTCGATCCTCCCGGCCGAGACCCGCAACTACGTGCCGCAGCTCCTCGCCGCGTCGATCCTGGCCAAGTACCCGGGCCGCTTCGGCTTCGACACCCTCGACCTCCCCCGGCCCGACACGTTCGAGGTCGTCACCGTCCGCGCCGCCACCGACCTCGCCGCCATCGCCCGCGCCGCCGGCGTCAGCGAGAGCGAGATCCGGCTCCTCAACCCTCAGTTCTACCGCGGCGTGACACCCCCCGGGCGCAGCGTCGCGGTGCGCATCCCCGCCGGGCACGCGGCCGGCTTCGCCGCCGCGCTCGACGCGATCCCGCCGCGCGAGCGCGTCCACCCGATCACCCACGTCGTCGCCCGCGGCGAGTCGCTCGCCACCATCGCCGAGCGCTACGGCGTCACGGTCAGCGCCATCAAGCGCTTCAACCACATCAAGCACCGCGCCCCGGTTGGCCGCCGGCTGGAGATCCCGCTCCTTCCGGCCTCGCTCCTGGCCGCCGGGGAGCGCCGCGGCGGCGACGCCGGCGACGGCGGCTCCCGCGCCCGCACCGCGTCCGCACCCGCGGCGCCGACGTACCGCGTGCGCCCGGGGGATACGCTCAGCGAGATCGCCCAGCAGCACGGCCTCTCGCTCGATGAGCTTCGCGACCTCAACCACCTCGGCCGAAGCTCCCTCATCCGGCCCGGCCAGACGCTCGTCGTCGGACGCAGCCGCGCGGCCGCGGACCGTGGCGACGACGCCGGCGCCCGCGACCGGACCGGCGCCGCCCGCCTCGTCGCCGCCGACCCGCCGCGGAAGAACGCGCCGGCGTCGCGCGTGCGCATCGTCGTCTACGAGGTCCAGCCCGGCGACTCCATCTGGAAGATCGCCCGTGAGCACGGCTGCTCGCCCGAGGACGTCCTGCGCTGGAACGATCTGAGCGCCAATTCCATCCTCCGACCCGGCGACCGCGTCGAGCTGCACCTCTCCTCCGACTGAGCCCGGTCCCGCCGACGCCGCGACGGGGCCCGGACGACGCGCGTCGTCCGGGCCCCGTTTCGCGTCCGCCGCCGGCCGCCGCTGCTCGTCCTCCGACAGCCGGTTCCGCGCCTCGATCGTGGAACTCCTTGTCAATATTGACTGTACCTCCACCGAGCGTTAGCGTTCGCGACACACACCGACAATACGCGGGCGACCCCGACGGCGAACGGTGGCCTTTCGGTGCACCGGTCGCACGCCCTGGGACGCCGGTCGCCGGTGCGGTCGCCGCGCGGGCGCGCCGGTCCATGCAACCCCGACCACGCGAGGCGATGGGCGGACTCAAGACGCACCTGCGGGCGTTCCTGCTCGGGCTCGCGCTGACGGGCCTGGCCGGGTTGACGGCGTGGGCCGTCGGCCGCGAGGAGCCGGTGGAGCCGGCGCCGATGGACGAGTTGCGGGCCGAGGAGCCGGAGTCGCGCGTCCACTGGGACCTCCCGGTGACGTACAACGACCGGGTCGAGCACTGGGTGAAGTTCCTGGCGGGGGAGAACCGGGAGCGGACGCGGCTGTGGCTGGAGCGGTCGGGGACGTACGCGCCGATGATCCGTGGGGAGCTGCGGAAGCGCGGGATGCCGGAGGACCTGGTCTACCTGGCGTTCATCGAGAGCGGGTTCTCGCCGAAGGCGTACTCGCGGGCCAAGGCGTCGGGGCTGTGGCAGTTCATCGCCGAGACGGGGCGGATCCTGGGGCTGGAGGTGTCGAGCTACGTGGACGAGCGGCGCGACCCGCTGGCGGCGACGGATGCGGCGCTGCGGTTCCTGAACGAGCTCTACCATCGCTTCGGGAGCTGGTACCTGGCGGCGGCCGCATACAACACGGGTCCGAACCGCGTGGCGCGGATCCTGAAGGAGCGGACGGGGAAGACGCGGGGAACGGACGCGACGTTCTGGCAGATCGCGCCGTACCTGCCGCGCGAGACGCGCAACTACGTGCCGCTCATGCTGGCGGCGGGGCACATCGCGAAGGAGCCGTGGAAGTACGGCTTCGACGAGCTCGACTACGGGGAGCCGCTGTCCTACGACACGGTGCGGGTCCCCGGCGGCACGCCGCTGGCCGCCGTGGCGAAGGCCGCGGGGGTGGCGGAGCCGGCGGTCGAGGAGCTGAACCCGCATTTGGTGAAGGGGCGCACGCCGCCGGGGCGCTCCTGGGCGGTGCGCATCCCGGCCGGTGCCGGCGCCCGCTTCGCGGCGGAGTTCCCGAGGGTGCGTCGCGAGGCGCGGCTGGCCGAGGCGAAGGCGGCGACGGTGCGCGCGGCCTCGCGGGTGCACCGCGTCCGGCGCGGCGACACGCTCTGGGATCTCGCGCGTCACTACGACGTCAGCGTGGCGCAGCTCAGGCGCTGGAACGGCCTGCACGGGAGCCGGCTGCTGCCGGGGCAGCGGCTGCGCGTGGGCGGCTGACGGCCGGCCGACGTGGCCTGGGTCCTGCATTGCCGGTGGCCGCAGGGGCCCCCGGCGGGAGGAGCGAGACGATGCACTGGGTCAAGGTCACGAATCCGCAGTACGAGCAATCCCGGCGCTACCTCGGGCAGGTGGGGGAGGTGATCGGCAACTGGGGGCCGGAGAACAGCGCCGAGGCGCGTCACGGCTATCTGGTCGAGTTCGCCGACGGCGAGGTGATCGGCGTCACCGAGGACGAGCTGGAGAGCGTCGAGGAGCCGGGGCTCCCACCGGAGCGGTAGCGCCGGTCCCGGCGGCCCGGCCCGCCGCCGGCGCGCCGGGCCCCCCCCCCCCCCGACGCGGGCCCCCCCCCCGCCCACCGGGGG
>JADGGV010000819.1 GCA_019689775.1 Gemmatimonadota bacterium | reverse complement strand
ATGGAATGAACGGAATCAAATTGGACAGGATGAACAGGATCACATCTGATAACTGATACAGCCAATAATGGAGCGAACCCCATCCGTTGGACAGGTCGGGGCCGCGGAATCGACCGGGGCGACCGAGGGCCGCTGTAGGGCCTCGAACTCGCTCGGGGGCAGATACCCGCGCGCGGAATGCAGTCGCCGCCGGTTGAGACTTCCTCGAGAAAGCGGGGCAGGCGGCGCGCCGTCCATCGGGGATCGGATGGCGATCGCAGATCTGTACGCGGATGTCTACGGCTCCAGCACTGTCCAGGACCGCAACGGCCCGACTATTGACCTCGCGCTCGGTGATGACCTACTACATCATGTATTCCGCGCGATCGACAACCGACGCGACTCACGGATTGCACCGCGCACGTCGACTTGTAGCGGCGCCGTGAGACGCTCCGACAGCTCGGCGTTGGATAGGCGGATTTCCGCGTAAAACACCGCTGTGCCGGCGCACTGGCTCCGGACTGGCGTCCGGAGGCTCGCGCATATTGCCCGGCGACCGGCATCGTCGTCTGGGCCTTCATTAGCCTCCCCTGGCTGGTCTCGGAATATCGTCTACAACCCGGCGACCCACCGACCGTCGATTGCCGTCCGAGCGCCTGCGCCGTCGTCCGCGTCATCACGATCGCCTTCACCCCACACGGCTCCGCAACCACGGCACTCGACTACGTATTTCAGAGGAGTCACAACAACGGTGGGTGGCAGGTGGTTCGGAAGGAGCCGCTCATGTCCATTCACTGAGCTTTCCGACAATCGCCGTGCGGCCCAAACACCGAACCGCCGGCGACGCGAAGCCATTGCCTGCCCAGAAGATGGCTGTGCTCTGGTTCGCTCCGACGCCCACACGACGGGGCGCCTCGAGCCACCCCTCCGCCCCATCCGACGTGCGCCCACGCGGCGCCGCATCCCCGTTCGGTCATCGCCCGAGCCGAGGATCTGGCAAAAAAGGAAGCGTATCCCTCCGCGCAAACTCACAATTTCTACGTATTATCATATGTTATCCTGTTCATCCTGTTCACCCAATATCCGTTCAATACCCCGCCTCACC
>JADGGV010000126.1 GCA_019689775.1 Gemmatimonadota bacterium | reverse complement strand
CCCCCCCCCCCCCCCCCCCCCCCCCCCCCCGCCGCGCCGCCCCCCCCCCCCCCCCCCCGAGCCGCTACCCGACCGCTACTTCCCCACGATCGTCCCGCAGGGCCCGGAGGACATTCCGCGGGCGAGGCACTCGTTGGCGGGCCAGCCGAGCCGGTCGAAGACCACGTGGTCGGGCGCGGCCTTCGGCAGCGACGACAGCCGGTCGTACTGGAGCGCATCCAGCCAGGTGAAGCCGCCCTCCCAGAGGAGCGAGTAGCGCTTCTCGTACAGGATCTCGTCGAGCAGCGCATCGGCGGTCGGCACGTCGGCGGCGGTGAGCGGGGCGAGCCGGCCCGAGCCCTGGCGCACGACGTTCACGTCCGCGAGCGCGGCGGCCAGATTCCCCTGCGCCAGCTCCGCCTCGGCGCGGATCAGCAGCAGCTCCTCGTTCTTGATGAGCGGGAACGGCGACGTCGGCGACGGATACATGTTCGGCACGTCGCTGGCGGTGGCCTCCTGGTACGTGTACGGCTCGATCGCCTTGAGCTTGTCGAGCACGCGCTGGTCGGGCGAGCCGTTGGGCTGCTTCTGCGCCTCGGCGCGGATGCGCGGGTGGATGTAGTCGGTCGGCACGCCCGAGAACGGGTTCGGGTTCTCGCTCCCGTAGTCGAGCCAGGCGCCCGAGGTGGTCGGCTGGCCCGCATCCAGGAACGAGCCCTGGAGCGCCGTGAGCACGTCCGCCCACTTGCCGTCGTACTTGAGCGCCCGCGCCTTGAGCGCGCGGCTGAGGCGGATCAGCCCGGCGGGCGTGGCGAACGCCGCCGAGCCGGGGAGGAGCGAGAACGGCAGGGTCGAGCCGGCCTTCTGGAAGTGCGCCTCCGCCGAGTCGTAGAGCGCGAACGCCCGGTCGTAGAGCTCCTGCGGCGTGGCGACCGGCGCGAGCTCGCCGGTCGGGTTGGCCGGCGGCTCGAGCGGCGCGCCGAACTCGGGGTGGAACATGGCGAGCTGCGCGTATGCGTACGCCTCGACCATCTGCGACCAGCCGCGCACCGCCTCCTTCTCTTCGGCCGTCATGTCGGAGACGCCGTCGACGTCCGCGCGCGTGGTGCGCGCGTTCACGATCGTCGTGTAGTTCGCCGAGAACAGCGTCCCGGCGCCGAAGGAGTTCGGGTCGCGCGGGCCGATCAGGTAGTCGCTGTACGGCCGCGGCTCCTGCGGGCGCAGATCGTAGGACTCGCGACCGAACACGCCGATCATGCGCACGCCCTGCGTGGCCATCGAGCGGAGCTGGTCGAGGAGCCCTTGCGCGTCCGCGACGATCGTGCTGCGCGTGACCGCGCCGCCCGCGGAGGGGTTGTTCAGGTTCGGCACCGTCAGGTCCGGCGAGCAGGCCGCCACGGCCGCCGCGACCGACAGCGCGAGGATCGAGCGCTTCATCGAGGTTGTCCCCGGCTGAGGTATCGTCGTCATCAGAAGCCCACGTTGACCGAGAGCCAGAACGTGCGGCTCGGCGGGTACGGCGCGACGTCCACGTTCGTGCGGATCGCCTGCGAGCCGAAGTTGTTCACCTCGGGGTCGAAGCCCCGGTAACCCGTGAACGTAAGCAGGTTGCGCCCGGACACCGTGACCTGGAGCGAGCTGGCGCCGCCGAGCCCGGCCGAGCGCAGCAGCGACGGCGGCACGTCGTACGTCAGCGACACCTCGCGCAGCTTCACGAAGGAGGCGTCCTCGATCCAGGGCCGGTTCGTCTTGCCCGGGTAGACGCGCAGCCGGTACTGGCCCATGGTCTCGCCCTCGCGGCAGCCGGCGAGGTGGCACGGCTTGTCGAAGTCCTTCGAGTTCTGGTTCGCGTCGTAGAGGTAGCCGGTCAGGTTGATGACGTTCCCGCCGTGCTGCCAGTCGACCGTCGTGTTGAGCCGGAACGCGTGGTAGCGCAGCGAGTTGGAGAAGCCCATGCGGAAGTCGGGCGTCGCGTCGCCGAGCTTCGTCACGATGCGCGTGCCGGGCTTGCACTGCCCCGAGCCGGGCGCCACGCCGAGCGCCTCGAGGCAGCGCGGGTCGTCCTCGACCGCGATGGTGTCGCGGCCGACGATCTGCGTGGCCGACTTCCCCTGCTCGATGCGCCCCGCGCCGAGCGAGGTGCCGAAGCCGCCGTTGGGTGTGTTGAACGGCGGGACGTCCAGCGAGTCGATGATGCTCGACCACTTCGTGAACGTGGCGTGCGTGCTCCACTCGAAGCCGCGCGTCTGCACGACCGCGGCGTGTAGCGCGGCCTCCACGCCCTTCGACGTGAGCTGCCCGGTGCTGTTGTAGAGCGCGGTGGTGAAGCCGGTCGACGGCGGCAGCGCGCGCTGGAGCAGCAGCTCGTTGACGCGGCGGTTGAAGTACGTGACGTCCACGCTCGCGCGGTCGCGGAACAGGTACGCGTCGATCCCGCCCTCGAACTCCGTCTGCCGCTCCGGGTGCAGGTCCGGCGCGACGGCGACGGTGCCGAGCGCGAGCGTCTGGAGCCCGACCAGGTTACCGGGATTCAACGAGTTGAACTTCTGGCCGTAGAGCGGCTGATTCCCCGACTGGCCGTAGGCGCCACGGAACTTCAGCTCGCCGATCGGGCCGCGGTTCACCGACCAGCGGTAGGAGGCGTTCGCCTTCGGGTAGTAGAACCACTGGTCCGGGTCGGCGTTGCTGCTCGAGCGGTCCGCGCGCACGCTGCCGGTCAGCGTCAGCCGGTCCCGGATCACCAGCTCCTCCTGCACGTAGGCGCCCAGGTCCTTGCTGCGCGACCGGACCTCCTCCGGCACGTAGCGCGTCCCGGAGCCGGCGTTCTGCTGCCCGGGGAACAGCCCCTGCGTCAGCACCCGCGCCACGTCCTGGTCGCGGAACTCGTACTGCACGCCCGCCGACGTCGTCGCCGTGAAGAGGCCGCTCGCCGCCGTGTACGTGTGTACCACGTTCAGGTTCGTGTTGTAGTAGCGGTTGAGCGCGTTCCCGACGACCGACGTCCCCGGGAAGCTCGGGTTGTTGATCGGCTCGTACTGGAGTTCCTGCGGCGAGTAGACCAGGGCGCCCAGGTTGAACACGTCCGCGCCGCCCAGCGCCGAGATCTGGAGCGACTGCCGCTCCCCCCGGAACACGTCCCACTCGCCGCGCAACGACCCGGTGAAGCGGTAGACGTCCTCGTCGTTGCGCGCCAGCGCCGCGGTCTGGAGCGGGTTGCTCGGCTGGAACGGGTTCTCCGGGTAGATCCCCTGCGCATCCGGGAGCAGGTTCACGAAGCTCGGCGTCCCCGTCAGCGCCATGTAGTACGTCGTGCTCGTGTTGTCGTTGTTCGTGAAACCGCGGCCGTCCTTCGAGTGGCTGACGTACGTGCGCAGGTGGAAGTTGAGCGTCGGCGCCGCCACCTGGTCCAGATTCACCCGCAACGACTGCTTGTCGTAGTACGTCCCCTTGACCACGCCCCCGTCGTGCTGCACCAGCCCGGAGATGTAGTAGGTCGTCTTGTCGGTGCCGCCGCGCAGCGACAGCTCCGTCTGGTGCGACAGCGGGTGCCCGCCCGCCAGCTCCTTCTCGTGATCGTACGTGTGCTTCGGGCTGCCGTCGGCGTTGAAGTACTGACCGATGTTAGCCTGGCACGATGCGCTCGGATTCGAGCCGCAGAACGTCGCGACCGCGGTCTCGAGCGTGAAGTCGCGCGAGCCCCACTCCTTGGCCAGCTCCGAGAAGCCAACCCGCTGCGCGAGTTGGTACTGCACCTTCCCCGGCTGCCCGCGCTTCGTCGTGATGATGATCACGCCGTTGTTCGCCTTCGAGCCGTAGATCGCGGCCGCCGACGCGCCCTTGAGGATCTCGACCCGCTCGATGTCCGCCGGGTTCAGGTCGGCGATGCGGTTCGCCGCGTTATCCTGGTTGCTCGAGATGCCGCTCCCCGCCTGCGTCACGGAGTTCGCGCCCGACTGGATCGCGTCGTCGCTCACGATCACGCCGTCGACCACGTACAGCGGCCGCGAGTTGCCGATGATCGTCGAGACGCCGCGGAGCTGCACCGAGTTGCCGCCGCCCGGCGCGCCCGAGTTCGACTGGATGTTCGCCCCGGCCACCTTGCCGTAGAGCTGGCTCTCGACGCTGGCCGCGGGCACCTCGTTCAGCTCGGTGGCGTTCACGACCGACACCGCGTTCGCCAGGTTGCGCTTCGAGACGGCCGTCGCCTGCCCAGTCACAACGACCTCGTCCAGGTTCAGCACGTCGGTCGCCAGCGCCACCTCCAGCCGGCCGCCCGAGATCGGCAGCTCCTGCGCCTTGTAGCCGATCAGCCGCACCGACAGGCGCGTCGCGCTCGCCGGCACGCGCAGCGTGAAGTTCCCCTGCGCATCGGTCACCGTGCCGTACGTCGGCTTCGCCGCGCCCGACGCGACGGGGACGAAGACCTCCGCGCCGACGAGTGGCCGGCCCGTCGTCGCATCGGTTACGTGGCCGGTCACCACCCGCGTCTGCTCCTGGGCCTGGAGCGGACGGCCGGCGAGGGCGGTCGTGACCGCCAGGGCCAGCGCGACTCCGAGCGCTCGCCACACAGCGCGGCTTCGCGTGAACGATCGTGGACGGGGCATTCAACTCCTCCGCGAGGTGTGATGGGCATACGACAGTGCCGGCGCCCCCCGGCGGGCGCCGGCTTCCGCGTAAACCCCGGTTCTGGCCGAGAACAGCCGCGTACTACACGCGCGGCACCGCCCCGGCGATCGGTGGGGCGGGCGATGCCGCGTCGGGCCGTGTTGAAGGAAGCTGCCGGCGTGCGGGCCGGCTCGTCGCGAACTGTCGCGGGGACAGCTACTTCGAATCGCGCCCGCTGTCAAGGCCTGGCGGGCGTCGACCGCGGCGGCGCGCGCGGGCGCGGCGTGGTGCGCACCCTAGCCGGTCGACCTCGGCTCCGGCGGTGGTACGCGCGCGGGCGCGGCAGGGGCGTCCTGCTCGCGGGCCGACCCACCGGCACGCGGCGCGCCGCTGCGCGTCCGGGGACAAGGCGGCGTGCCGCTCGGATCGCGCAGGCGTGGGCGGGCGCGCCCCCCCCCGCGCCCCCCCCCCCCCCCCCCGGGCGGGGGCGGGCCCGGGGGGGGGGGGGGGGGGGGGCGCCCCCGGGCGCCCCCCCCCCCCCCCGCGCCCGGTCAGGGCGCGGCCGCGGTCGGGCGCCGCACGACCGTCAGCGTCACGCTCGACGGGTAGCGGCTCGAGTGGTGCACGACGTTGTGCGCCACCACGCCGTGGTCCTCGTCGTAGTTGCGGCCGCCGGTGTTCAGGTTGC
The DNA here is from genome assembly GCA_019689775.1 of Gemmatimonadota bacterium. Classification (GTDB taxonomy): domain Bacteria; phylum Gemmatimonadota; class Gemmatimonadetes; order Longimicrobiales; family RSA9; genus JADGGV01. Next base: position 3,716 of record JADGGV010000126.1, on the reverse strand, counting down.
GGTCGAAGCGCGGGAAGTTGCTGCTCGACACCTCGATGCGGATGCGGTGCCCCGGCGCGAAGTAGTTGCTCGTGTTCATCGGCCCGAGCACGACCTTGTAGACCTTCCCCGGCTCCATGAACACGGGCGGCTTGTCGTACCCCTCGCGGTAGCGCATGCGCTGGATCGTCTCGTCCAGGTTGTAGGCCGTGCCGTCCGGGGCGACGTCGATCAGCTTGACCGTGAAGTCGGTGTCCTTGACGTCCGACGACACGTAGAGCGTCGTCGTGACCGGGCCGCTCACCTCGATCCCCTCCCGCAGCGGCTCCGTGCTGTAGACGAGGATGTCGGGGCGCGTCTCCATCTTCCGCTGGTCGAACGCGCCGCCGGTGACGGCGTTCCCGGTGCAGCAGACGTTACCGCCGTAGGAGGGGACCGGGTCCAGCGGGTCGTAGGTGAAGGCGTCCGGGTGGTCGGCGCCGGCGGGGCGGCGGAGGAGCGCGCCGTCGCCGTTCAGCGTGTTCGCCTTGCCGCCGCTGGAGAGGTAGAGCGTGAGCGGCTCGGCGCCCCTGGGCGGCCAGGTGTCCGAGCTCTGCCAGCGGTTGAGCCCCATGGTGTAGTAGCGGACCTTCGGCGTGGTGTCGAGGACCGCGCTCTTCTCCCCCTTCAGGAACTGGTCGAAGAAGCCGAACGTGAGCGCGTCGTAGTCGAAGCGGGCGTCGCCGACGCTGCGCTCGCCCACGATGGTGTTCTCCGTCGCGCGCTTGTAGGCGCAGTGCAGCGTGGGTGCGATGATCGCCCACTGCCGGTCGGCGACCTCGGGGCTCGCCGTGCGGCGCACGTAATTGAACGTGGCGAGGTTCGGGCCGACGGAGACGTCGTACCAGGACATGAACCAGAGCCCGGGGACGTCGATCTTCATGTCGTCGTGGAAGAGCCCGCCGCGGTACCACGCCGGGTCGTTCGGCGTGCGCTGGATCATCGCGCCGCCGGTCGGGACCGGCATGGAGTCGGCGAAGATGCCGTGCGGCCCGCCGACCGCCTCGATGATGTCCTTCTCGGGGAGGTGGCGCAGGGCCTTCGCCCAGTCCACGGGCGGGAGCTGCGGCGCCAGGTCGAAGAGGCGCGAGGCGCGGATCAGGTCCTCCCGCGAGGTGTTCGGCGGGAACATCGGGCGGACCTGGTTCTGCTGGCCGTAGAGCCACGCGATGAACAGCATCTGCACCGCGCCGCCGCGGAACCAGTTCCCCTGCTCGTAGTACGGGCGCATGCGGCCGACGCCGGCGCCGAAGCCCTGCGGGTTGATGGCGGCGAGCCCGGGCGGCGCCAGCGCGGCCACGCCCATCTGCCACTCCGCCGTGGACGAGCAGCCGACCAGCCCGACCTTCCCGTTCGACCACGGCTGCGACGCCAGCCACGCGATCGCGTCGTAGCCGTCCGTGCGCGGCGGCCCGAGGATGTCGTAGTTCCCCTCGGAGAAGAAGTGGCCGCGCTCGTTCATCTCGACGTAGGCGTAGCCCCGCTTGACGGCCTCCAGCTCCGCGGACATGTCCCGCGGCGCGCCGAGCCGCACGTCCCAGTAGTTGAAGTTGTAGGGCGTGCGCACGAAGATGGTTGGCACCTTCCCCGTGGCGTTCTTCGGCCGGTAGATGTCCGTGGCCATGCGCGCGCCGTCGCGCATCGGCACCATCACCTTGCGCTCGATGACGGCGATCGACTCCAGCTCGCGCTCGATCGAGTCGCGCCGGGCGACGAGCTGCGAGTCCCGTGGCACGCGCGCCTGCGCGGCGGCGGGCCCGGCCGCCGCAAGCGCCGCGGCGGCGAGGACCAGGGAAAGGGCGGATCTGCGCATGCGATGCTCCCCTGAGCGGAAACGGCACGGTTCGCGGCGCGGGCGCGGCCAGGCCGGCCGTCCGCCGCGCGCCCGGTCCTATCGCCCACCGTCCCGGCTGGGCGAGTGGCGTGCGCCGCCGCGGTCGGAGGAAGGGGGATGAGGACCGGGTAGGATATCCACCGCGCGCGGCGGGGACAATGGAGCCCGATCCCCTACACCTGCCCTTTCCCCCACACGTGCCTTGCCGCCTTCTGACCCGTACCCGTACGCGTGCCCCCGACGCCGTCCAGGCGATCGAAAACGCGCCGCCTATGGCGCGATCGCGCCGCACGACAGATCTTGCCGCGCAACGACCCCGATCGACCACTCGCCACGGACAACCCGACGATGCGACGGATGCTTCGAACCGCCCTCCTGCTGGGGCTCCCGCTCTGCGCCGCGGCGCCGCTCTCCGCGCAGCGGCCGGCGCCGACGCGCGCCACCGCCTACCTGCTGCGCCCGGCGCGCGTCTTCGACGCCGTCGCCGCGCAGCCGCACGACGGCTGGGTCGTGCTCGTGCAGGGGGAACGCATCGCGGCGGTCGGGCCGGCCGCGCAGGTCCGCGCGCCCGCCGGCGCCGTCACCATCGACCTGCCCGGGATGACGCTGCTGCCGGGGCTCATCGAGGGGCACTCGCACCTGCTGCTGCACCCGTACAACGAGGTCTCGTGGAACGACCAGGTGCTGCACGAGAGCCTGGCCGAGCGCGTCGCGCGGGCGGTCGTGCACGCGAACGCGACGCTGATGGCCGGCTTCACCACCGTCCGCGACCTGGGCACCGAGGGCGCCGGCTACGCCGACGTCGGGCTGAAGCAGGCGATCGAGAAGGGCGTCATCCCGGGCCCGCGCATCCTGACCGCGACGCGCGCCATCGTCGCCAAGGGGAGCTACGGGCCGAAGGGCTTCGATCCGCGCTGGGACGTCCCGCTCGGCGCGGAGGAGGCCGGCGGCGTCGACGACCTGACGCGCGTCGTGCGTGACCAGATCGGCAAGGGCGCCGACTGGGTCAAGCTCTACGGCGACTACCGCTGGGGCCCGCACGGCGAGGCGATGCCGACGTTCCTCGAGTCGGAGCTCGAGCTCGCCGTCCGCATCGCGAAGAGCGCCGGCCGCTCCGTCGCCGTGCACACCTCGACCGCCGAGGGGATGCGCCGCGCCGCCATGGCCGGCGTGGCCACGATCGAGCATGGCGACGAGGGCACCCCCGAGGTCTTCCGCCTCATGAAGGAGAAGGACGTCTGCTTCATCCCCACGCTCGCCGCCGGCGACGCGATCCTCCAGTACCGTGGCTGGAGGAAGGGGGTGGACCCGGAGCCGCCGGCGATCAAGGCGAAGCGCGCCTCGTTCCGCGCCGCGCTCGAGGCGGGCGTGCCGATCTGCTCGGGGAGCGACGTCGGCGTCTTCGCCCACGGCGACAACGCCCGCGAGCTGGAGATGATGGTCGATTACGGCATGACGCCGGTGCAGGCGCTGATGGCCGCGACCGCGACCGACGCGCACTACTTCGGCCTCGGCGACCAGCTCGGCACCGTCCGCCCCGGGCTCCTCGCCGACCTCATCGCCGTGGAGGGAGATCCGACGCGCGACATCTCCGCGATTCGCCACGTGCGCTTCGTCATGAAGGGTGGGGAGATCGTTCGGCGATCGTGAACATAGAGGGGAACAGAGAGGGGAACAGAGAGGATATTGAAACCACAGAGGGCACAGAGGGCGCGGAGGAACAGAGGGAAACGGAGCGGGGGCGGCGGCGCCGAAGAGTCCTTTGAGCGGGTTGGACCGGGGGAGGACGGTGACCGGTGGAGGGCATCGTCTCGGGATGGACCGGTGGAGCGGGGGGGACCGGGGGAGCTTTCGGCTCCTCGGG
>JADGGV010000125.1 GCA_019689775.1 Gemmatimonadota bacterium | reverse complement strand
TTTAGATTTCGGTTTCGATCTCGATTTCGATCTCGTTCGCGACCCCGAGCCCGACGACGAGCCCGCGCCCGATCTCGAGCCCGGGGCCTGCGGCATCGAGAGCCGCGCCTGCGGCGCCGGGGTCGAGATCGACCCCCCGGAGCCAACCGCGCCCGGCGGGTCGCACTCGACCCGGCGCGTCTCCCATCACGGCGCGCTCACTTCACCTGGAACGCCACGACGTCCGATGCGCCTTCCGGCACGGAGCGGTGGTCCGGGCGAGCCCAGACGAGGCGGAGCTCGTGGGGACCGACGCCGACGGTGCCGAACGTCCAGCGGAACCTTCCGCCGCCGAGGTCGGTGATATCATTCGCGCCGGGCATGCGCTCGGCGCCGTCGACGAGCGCGTGCAGGTGGTACGTGCCGGCCTGCCAGCCGGCGGGGGTGAGGCGGAGCGGGGCGGGCGTGGCGAACTCGACGACGAGCGGCTGGGCGACGGTCGCGCCCTGCGCCGGCCGATCGACGACGAGCCCCGCCGGCCCGGTGCTGGCGGGAACGGCCACGCGACGGTCGCCGATCCAGAGGCTGACGGCGATCAGGAGTGCTCCGGCGACGAGGATGCCGAGGAGCTTGGGCGTGAGCGGCTTCGATCCGTCGGGGCGCGGCGCGCGCGCCGTCGCGTAGCTGTTGGTCATGTGGCGTTCCCGCGCATGCTTCCTGCGGCCGCGGCCGCGGGCCTGACCTGGAGGAAGATGGTGAATCCCGTACGTCTGCTGCGGTCCTCCGGCATCCTCGCCACGCTCGCGCTCGCGGTGGCGTGCAGCCGTCCGGTGGCGGTGGAGAGTGAGCCGGGGCCGGTCTATACCCTCGAGGTGGTCAATCCGTCCAACCGCGACATGTCGGTATCCTACGAGACCGGCGGCGTGCCGACCACCCTGGGCCAGGTGAACGCGAACGAGACGCGGCGCTTCGTGGTGCGGCAGCCGGGGATGCTGACCATCACCGTGGTCGGGACGGAGGACGGCACGGGCCGGGTCGTGCGTCGGGAGGTGACGCTGCGCGCCGGCAGCGTCGTGAGCGTCCGGCTGGGGCCGTAGGCGGCGGCCCTCGGGCCGACGCGCTCCACCCGTTCGCGGCGGGCGGCGGCGGCGCGCCTCACAACAGGGACGGTTGATCCGGCGGATACGTCACCGACCCGTCGGCGCCGACACGGGCGGCGGGGGTGAGCGTGTGCGGCTCGGCGCGTCCGGGCCCCACGATGTGGGCGACGTCGACGCCGCGGGCGACGAGTGCGTCGGCCGTCAGGCTCCGATGGCAGCGCCATGGCACGGCTTCGGCGCACATGATCGCCGGCGTGCGCCGCTCGGCGAGCCGGACGAGGCGGTCGAGCGCCGCGCGGAACGCGGGCGTGGCCATGTGGTCGGCGTAGCCGCGGAACTGCTCGTTGCGCCACCAGCCGTTCGGCGAGGCCGGCGCCGGTGCGCGGCGCCCGCCGAGCGCCTCCTCGTGCACGTAGCCGATCCCCGCGGCGGCCAATGCCGCCGGAAGCGTCTCCCGCCCGAACTGCGGCTGACGGCGCGAGCCCGGGTATCGGCGGATGTCGACGAGCGTGTCGACGCCGTGCGCGCGGAGCAGCTCGACGAAGTCCTCGATGGAGCGGGTCGAATGGCCGATGGTGTAGACGCGTGCCATGGCGTGCAGCTTCGCGATGCGCGCGGGCGGATGCTAGCGGCCCGCCTCACCGTACGTCCAGCCGGGCCGCGCCGCGCCCATCCGGGCGCCGATCGTCTCGGCGATCCCCGGAACGCCCGTGCCGGGGATCGCGACCGCCGGGCCTCCCGGGCGGACGCGGCCCGCGCCGCCCGCGCGCTCGCCTTCAGCGCACCGTGGCGCCGCGCGCGCGGAGCGTGTCCGGCGCGGAGATCCCGAACGGCGCCGTGACGGCGGGCGCGCCCGCCGCCGGCGGCCGCAGCGCCAGGCTGGGCGGCGGCGTGTAGATCACCGCGGTGCTGTCGGTCGGTGAGCGGAGGTCGCGCACGACCGTGCCGCTTGCGATCGTCTGGTCGACTCGCGCGGCCTCGGCCAGCACGCGCTCGCGCTGCTCCGGCGAGGCGTGGCAGGCGACGACGAGCGCCGCCAGCGCGGGCCGCGCCAGCCGCCACGCGGCCCGGGCCGCAGCGCGGCGCCGCAGTCGCTTCGCTCCCATCATCGTCATCCCCCCTCCCCTTCCCGGGGCGCCGCGTCCTCCGAGGGCGCGCCGCGCGCGAGCCAGGCGCGGAACGCCTCGGCCTCGGCGGCGAGCCGCCACTCCTCGAGGATCGACAGCGCCATGGCCCGGACGCCGCCGTTGCCGGGCCCCGCGGCGAGGCAGCGCTCCAGCAGCCACGCCTCGAAGGCCGCCGGCGCCGGGTCGTCGGCGATCGCGGCCTCCAGCAGCTCGCGCTTGATCGCGAGCCCGATCGCGTCCGGCGTGGTGTCGCGCTTGCGCCGGCGCCGCCGGCCGTCGGCCGCCTCCAGCGTCGCGATCAGCTCGCGGCAGAACTCGGCGGGGCGCGGCGCGTCCATCTCCATGTCGGTCATCCGGCGACGAGCGCGCCCGGCGCGAGGCGGATGCGCGTGGCGAAGCCCGGCGCCGCCGGCCGGTGGAAGCCGCGCTCCAGCGCCGCCAGGTCCAGCTCGACGGAGCGCGCGTCCTTGAGGGCGACCGCGCCCGGCGCGGCGCCGCGCAGCGTGGCGAGCGCCTTCAGGTAGCCGCGGCAGGACGCGCAGGTCTCGACCCAGGCGAGCTGCCCCGCGCGGCCATCCGGCACGAGCGCGCCCCGCCGCTCGTGGTCGCGCTCGCCGCAGAACGCGCACAGCAGCACCTCGGTCGTCCAGCCGGCGCCGCAGCGGCCGCAGCGCAGCCGGCGCGCCCGCTCGAGCCCGAGCACCTCGATGAGCGCGGGCCAGGCGCCGCACACCGGGCAGTAGCCGGCGCGCCACCCGGCCGCGGCCTCGGGCCCGCGCGCGCGGCCGCACGCCTGGAGCAGCGGCAGCGCCGCGAGCTGCGCGGCGGCGGCGAGCGCCGCCTCGTCCGCGCCGGCCCCGCGCGCGAGCGCGCCGAGACGCGTGGCGTCGCAGGCGACGGCGGCCTCGAGCACGTCCGCGGCGTCGAGCGCGTCGAGCCGCACGCGGCTGCCCGCGCCGAGCGCCTCGGCCAGCACCGCGCGCACCAGCGCGCGCGCCGCGCGGCCATCCACCGGCACGGTGGCGCCGTCGAGGAGCGGCGCGCCGGCCTTCCGCTCGCCGGCCGGGATCGGCGCCAGGCCGCGCCAGGGCTCCGCGGCGAGCGCCGCGAGCGCGACGCCGAGCGGGCGCAGCCACGGGCGCCACTCGGGGTGCGTCGCCTCCAGCTCGGCGACTAGTCGAGCGTCGTCCCCAGATCCGGCTTCGGGCCGGTGCATCGCACGTCCGTCGTTCGGCATGGCGTGTCGTGGTAGGGCTTGGCGCCGAGGTGGAGCTGCACGACCGGCCGGCGGTTGCCGACGTCGGCGCCGGGACCGCCGCCGCGGACCCGGCTCGCCTCGGGGCTCGCGCAGGCGGCCAGCGCCGCCGCGAGCAGGAACGGAATCGTCGCCTTCATCTCAGTACCGCCCGTGCGGCACGCCGATCGATGCCGAGGCGAGCAGCACGACGACGCGCAGGAAGAAGCCGCCGACCAGCACGAGCACCGCGCCGGCGACGATGCGGCGGCGCGCCCAGGCCTCGCGGAACCACGCCGGCCGGAAGTGGAGCGCGAGCGGCACGAGGATGCCGAGGCCGACGACGAGGACGAGGAGCAGCAGCCCCCACCACCCCAGCCACGCCGCGGCCACGTTCCGGTCGAGCGAGACGAGGAAGACGACGAGCGCGATCAGCTCGAACGCGAGCACCCAGCCGTCGAACCAGGCGAGCCACTCGACGGACGGGTCGCGCCCGCCCCCGCCGGCGCGCCAGCGCGCGAGCAGGATCAGCGTGGCGGCGGCGGTCGACGCGGCCGAGAACAGGAACAGCATGCCGAGCGTGGTCGTGTCCGCCCAGATCGGGCGGTTCGTCGCGTTCAACAGCACGCCCGTGTAGCCGGCGAGGATGAACGCGAAGATCCCGCCGACCAGCGCGATCGCGCGGCCGATCGCGCCGTCGTGGAGGAACCGCAGCCGGTCGAGGCGGAGCCGCCCGTCGGCGGCGAGCGCGCCGACCGCCGAGAGCGTGGCGAAGAGGCCGAAGAGCAGCAGCCCCCAGGATCCGGCCGACATCGGCGACCACGGCTTCAGCATCAGCAGCGGGAACCGCTCGGACTGGAAGAGCATGTGCCAGAAGCGGAGCGGCTTGCCCAGGTCGATCGTGAGCAGGATCGCGCACAGGATCGCGCCGACGGCCGCCACGTAGTAGCCGAGGCGCACGACCCGCTCGTCCGCCGGCCGCCCGAGCCAGTGCAGCAGCGCCGCCACGAAGTACGCGCCGCCCGCGATCCCGCCGATGAAGAAGTACAGGATGATGTACGTGGTCCAGTGCGGCGACGCCGTGAAGAACGTGTCCGGCATGTCCCCTCGCTCGCGCGGTTGCGTTCAGCGGCCGGCCGATCCGGGCGCCCGGCTCAGGGCCCCGCGCCGCCGGCCCCGGGCGGCGGGGGCGGGCCCCCGGCGGACGGCGGCGGCCCGGGCGGCGAACTCCCTCCCGGCGGTCGCGGCGGCCCGGCTGGTGGCGCGGCCGGCGAGCCCGCTCCCGGCGGCGGAGCGTCCGGCTCCCCGTGCGCCGCCGCCTGCTCGTCCATGCGACGCTTGCGCAGCCCGACCGCGCCGAGCACGCCGAGCGCGACGGCGCCCGCGGTCGACAGAGCGGCGCTCTCCGTCAGGTTGCGGCTCGGCAGCTTCGGGTCCCGCGGCAGGCCGTAGACCTCCGGCTCGTCGATCAGCAGGAAGAAGGCGTTCAGCCCGCCGAGCGGCCCCTCCGGGTCCGCGCCGTACAGGTACGCCTCGCTCACGCCCGCCGCCTGGAGGTCGGCGACGCGCCGCCGGGCCCGGGCGCGCAGCTCCGCGATCGTGCCGAACTGGATCGAGTCCGTCGGGCACGCCTTCGAGCACGCCGGCTCGAGCCCGACGCTGATGCGGTCGTAGCAGAGCGTGCACTTCTGGGCCGTCCCCGCCGCCGGGTTCAGGTCGATGACGCCGAACGGGCACGCGGCGATGCACGCGCGGCAGCCGTTGCAGACGTCGGACTGGATGACGACCGTGTCGAACTCGGTGCGGATGATCGCGCCGGTCGGGCAGACCTCGAGGCAGCCGGCCTGCACGCAGTGCTTGCAGACGTCGCTCATGAGGAGCCAGCGGCCGTCGTACGGCTGCGGGAACTGCTCGATGAACTTCACGTGCCGCCAGTGGATCCCGTCGAGGCGCCGCGTGTTGTCGTAGCTCATCCCGGACAGCTCGCCGACGCCGCCGTCGGAGGCCGGGAGCTGGTTCCAGTTCTTGCACGCCACCTCGCACGCCTTGCAGCCGATGCAGAGCGTGGTGTCGGTGAAGAAGCCCATCGGCTCGGCGGTGGGGCCGCCGGTCGCGCTCTCCTGGCGCGGCGGCGCCTGCCCGAGGATCGGGAGCGCGCGCCCGCCCGCCATCACGCCTTCTCCACGTTGCAGACGAACGCCTTCCCCTCGTGGATCGACACGTTCGGGTCGCCGACGAAGGACGTGAGCGTGTTGCCGGGGTCGCCGGTCGACAGCCCCATCCACCCCCAGTGCCACGGCATGCCGACGTGGTGGACCTTGCGGCCGCCCACGTCCAGCACGCCGATGCGGTTCGTGACCAGCGCCTTGGCGTGGATCACGCCCCGCGGCGAGCTGATGCGCACCCGGTCGAGGTTGCGGATCCCCTTCTCCTCGGCGAGCGCGGTGCCGATCTCGATGAAGAACTCCGGCTGAAGCTCCGAGAGCCACGGCAGCCAGCGGCTCATCGAGCCCGAGAGGTAGTGCTCCGTCAGGCGGTACGTCGTGACCACGTGCGGGTAGCGCGGATCGCCGATCCCGGCCAGCGGATTGTCCGCCCGCTTCCAGTACTTCAGCACGGGCGACGTCTGCTGCGCCGGGTAGATCGCGTTGCGCACCGGCGACTCGGCGGGCTCGTAGTGCGTCGGCAGCGGCCCGTCCACGAGCCCCGTCGGCACGAACAGGTGACCCTTGCCGTCGGCCATCATGATGAACGGGTCCGTGCCGGCAAGCGCGTCCAGGCCGATGGCGCCGGGGTTCGCCGGCTTCGTCGGCGGCGTCGTCGCCCCGAAGTCCGGCACGTCGTAGCCGGTCCACTTCGCGCCGTCCCACCAGACCCAACGCTTGCGCTCGCTCCACGGGTTGCCGGCCGGATCCGCGGAGGCGCGGTTGTACATGACGCGCCGGTTCGCCGGCCAGGCAAAGCCCCAGCCGAGCTGCGCGCCCGGGCGGCCGGGCGGGTCCGGCACCCGCGACGCGGTCAGGTTCCGGTCCGGCGCCGGGTAGCAGCCGCAGTAGATCCACGACGCGCACGTCGTCGAGCCATCATCCTTGAGCGCCGCGAAGCCCGGCAGGTGCCGGCTCGGATCCCCGGTCTGATAGCCGTTCAGCTCGCGCAGCAGCTTGCGCGCGTCCGGCTCGCCGGGGTAGAGCGGCTCGGTGCCCGGCTCCGGATCGTAGTCCCACAGCGTCGCCTTCCACCCCTGGTCCCGTGGGAGCGTGCTGTCGGCGTACAGCTTCTTGAGCCGCTTCCCCAGGTTGTAGTAGAACCACGTGTCCGTGCGGCAGTCGCCCGGCGCCCTCGCGGCCATGAAGTGCCACTGGAGCATCCGCTGCGTGTTCGTGAAGGAGCCGTCGTACTCGCCGATCTGCGTGCTCGGAAAGAAGAAGACCTCCGTCTGGATGTCCTCGACCTTCACGGTGCCGTCCTTCACCTCCGGCGCCGTGTACCAGTGCGTGGCGGTTTCCGTCAGCCAGTTGTCCTTGACCACCAGCCACTCCAGGCGACGCAGCCCCGCCCGCTCGAGCTTCGCGTTCAGCGACGTCGCCGGGTTCTGCCCGATGCAGAACATCCCCTTGACCTTGCCGTCCGCCATGGCCGCGAACATCGCCATGTGCGAGTGGTCGCCCACGATCTTGGGGTGCCAGTCGTAGCCGAAGTCGTTCTCGGGTGTCGCGTTGTCGCCGTAGAACGACTTCAGGTACGAGACCATGAACTTCGGCAGGTTCGCCCAGTACCCCGTCGGCGTCGTCTCCGTGGTCAGGTAGTCGTACAGCGTGTCGTGCTTCTTCAGCGCCGACGGATGCGACATGTAGCCGTGGATGCTGTGGTAGAGCGTGGGCACGTCGGTCGAGCCCTGGATCGCCGCGTGGCCGCGCAGCGCCATGATGCCGCCGCCCGGCCGCCCCATGTTGCCGAGCAGGAGCTGGAGCAGCGCGCAGCACGAGATCATCTGCACGCCGTACGTGTGCTGCGTCCAGGCGACGGCGTAGGCGAACGCGCTGGTGCGCTCGCGCCCCGAGTTCTCGAGCAGCCAGTCGGCGAGCTTCAGGAACTTCTCCTTCGGCGAGCCGCACACCAGCTCCACCATCTCGGGCGTGTAGCGCGAGAAGTGGCGCTTGACGATCTGGAAGACGCAGCGCGGGTCCTGGAGCGTCGGGTCCGTGCGCGCCGCCGGCTGGAGGAGCGAGCGGACGAGCGGGTCGAAGCCGGCGCCGAGCCCGCCGGGGATGCCCGGCGAGGTCGGGACGCCCGGCGCGGCCGGCCGTTGCGCGCCGGGGGGGCGCGCGGCGGCGCCCCGCGGCTGCCCGGCGCCGCCCGGCGTGCCCGGCGGCCGCCCACCCGGCGCCTCGCCCGACTGCTCCGTATTCGCCGGCCGCCCCGCCGCCATCTGCCCCTGCGTCCCCATCGTCGCGCCCGGCGCCCCACCGCCCCGGTCGTACTGCCACGTGTCGTTGCGGTAGGTGCCGACGAACGCGTCGTACGCCCAGAACGGCGTCGCCTCGAACGGCTCCAGCCCGGAGAAGCGCCCCGCCAGGTCCTCCGTGTCCCGGAACTCCGCGTTGATGAGCGTCGCCGCGTTCGTGTAGTTCAGGACGTACTCGCGGAAGAACGGATCGCTGTTCCAGCGCGGGCTGTTCAGCACGTGGTTGATCAGCCCGCCGAGGAAGGCGATGTCCGTGCCGGCGCGGATCGGCACGTGCAGGTCGGCGACCGCGGAGGTGCGCGTGAAGCGCGGGTCGACGTGCACGATCTTGGCCCCGTTCACCTTCGCGCGCATCGGCCAGCGGAACGCCACCGGGTGGCACTCCGCCATGTTCGACCCCATGACGACGAGCAGGTCGGTCTGCTCGAGGTTGCGCGGGAAGGTCGTCGCCGCGCCGCGCCCCAGCCGTGTCCCCAGACCGGGGACGCTGGAGCTGTGTCAGATCCGCGCCTGGTTCTCGATCGGTACGATCCCCAGCCCGCGGCAAAACTTCTGCGCGATGTGGTTGAACTCGTTGTCGAGCGTGGCGCCGCCCAGGTGGAAGAGCGCGGTCGTCGAGTTGACGAGCTTCCCGTTCGGCAACCGCTCGACGAACGTCTCGTCGCGCGACTTCTTCGTCAGCTCGGCCACCCGGTCCATCGCCCACTCGAGGTCGACTACCTCCCAGTCCCGCGCGCCCGGCTTGCGGTGCAGCACCCGGGTCATGCGGTTCGGGTTCCGGTGCAACTGGTAGATCGCCGCGCCCTTCGGGCAGAGCGTCCCCTCGTTGTGCGGCGAGCGGGGGTCCCCCTCGATGTTGACGATGTCGCCGTCCTTCACGTGGATCAGCGTGGCGCAGCCGACGGAGCAGAACGGGCAGATGCTCGGCACCGTCCGGCTGTCGGCGATGCGCAGCGCCTGCGCGCGCGCCCGCGCCGGTGCCAGGTTCGCGCCCAGCGCCGCCAGGCCGCCGGCGGCCGTGGCGGCGCCCCCCCCCCCCGCGCGGGGCCGGCCCACCACCCCGGGGGGCGCCCAGGCGGGCGCCGC
>JADGGV010000124.1 GCA_019689775.1 Gemmatimonadota bacterium | reverse complement strand
CGGAACGAAACAGGCCCCGATCCGGAACGGCGGACGGGGCCCAATGGGGGCGCTGGGAATCGAACCCAGACCTAGGGATTAAAAGTCCCCTGCTCGACCTTCGAGCTACGCCCCCGGACATGCGCGGAGAAGTGCTGCGGGCTGGGAAGGCCAGCCGCGCAATCTAGCCGGATCGCGGCACCCGTTCAACGCCGCCGTCGCCCACCGGTCCCGCCCGCCGCCGCGCCGCCAGCAGCCGCTTCAGCCGGAGCTGCTCCTCCCGCTCGCGCTCGTCGAGCGTGCGTCGCACCGCCGTGACGCGGCGCGCGAGCTCCGGGGCGAGCCTCCGCTCGAGGCCGTGGAGCTGCCGCGAGGTTTGCGCCAGCGCCTCACCGAGCCGCCGCAGCAGCGCCTCGCGCGGCGCCGCGTCCAGCAACAGCTCCGCCAGCCGCTCGAAGCGGTCGGCCGCGGCCACGGCGGCGGGCCCGGCGGCGCCGGGCGGCGTGCCGCGCGTCTCGAGCGAGCGCGGGATCGGCGGCCGCGCAACGATCTCCGCCACCGGCGTACCCCACACCTGCGACGCGCGCACCTCGAGCGGCAGATCGCGCGGCGGCCAGGCCAGCGCCCGCAGCCCCGACTCGCCGTGCAGCGCCAGGGCCTCGAGCAGCGCCGGGTACGCCTCGGCGGCGCGCTCCGCGATCGCGACGCGCGCGTCGACGGCCGGCCGCGCCAGGTGGAACAGCTCGGCGACCACCGCCTCGCGCTTCCGGTGCAGCAGCGCGACGCCCTTGCGCACCTGCGCCAGGCGCCGGCGCGCGCGCAGCAGGTTCGAGCGCGTGGGTGCGGCCTCTCCGAGCCGGGGCATGGCCGGCCCCTCAGCCGCCGGCGGGCGCCGGGACGGCGACCGGCGCGGCCGGCGCGGCCGGATCGACGGGCCGCGCCCGCGCCGCCTCGCGCCGCAGCCACGTCGCCTCCGTGATGCGGACGAGGTCCTCCCGCGGGAGTGCGTCCAGCAGCGCCCAGCCGATCGCGGCGGTCGCCTCCAGCGTGCGGCGCTCGGCGCCCTGGTTCACGAACTCGTCCTCGAAGCGCTGCGCGAACGCGAGCGCGCGCCGGTCCGCGGGCTGGAGCCCCGCCTCGCCGACAATCGCGGCCATGAGGCGCGCGTCGCGCCCCTGCGTGTAGCTCGCGTAGAGCTGGTTCGCCCACTCCCGGTGCTCCGCGAACGTGCGCCCCTCGCCGATGCCGGCGTTCATCAGCCGGGAGAGCGACGGCAGCACGTCCACCGGCGGGAACACGCCGCGCCGGTGCAGCTCGCGGGAGAGCACGATCTGCCCTTCCGTGATGTAGCCCGTGAGATCCGGCACGGGGTGCGTGATGTCGTCGTCGGGCATCGTGAGGATCGGGATCTGTGTGACGGATCCGGCCCGCCCCTCCAGGATCCCGGCGCGCTCGTAGATGCTCGCCAGGTCCGTGTACATGTACCCGGGGTAGCCGCGCCGACCGGGGATCTCCTCGCGGGCGTTCGCGATCTCGCGCAGCGCCTCGCAGTAGTGCGCGATGTCGGCGATCACGACCAGCACGTGGATCCCGGCCTCGAACGCCAGGAACTCCGCCTGCGCCAGCGCGATCCGCGGTGCGAGCAGCCGCTCGATCGCCGGGTCGCGCGTCTCGTTCAGGTACAGCACGCTCCGCTCGATCGCGCCGCTCTTCTCGAAGCGGTCCAGGAACGCGTGCGCCTCCCGCGCCGTGATGCCGAGTCCGACGAAGATTACCGCGAACGGCTCGCCGCGCGGTGCGCGCGCGCCCTCGACGATGCGCCCCGCCAGCTCGAGCCCCGGCAGCCCCGGGCCCGAGAAGACCGGGAGCTTCTGCCCGCGCACCAGCGTGTTCATCCCGTCGATCGCGCTGATCCCCGTCTCGATGAAGTCCGACGGCGGGATCCGGCGCACCGGGTTCATCGGCGCGCCGACGATCGGCCGGAGCGCCTCGCCGAAGGGCGGCGGCAGCCCGTCGATCGGCTGGCCCATCCCGTTCAGCGCGCGGCCGAGCAGGTCCCGCCCGACCACGACCTGCGCGACCTCGCCGGTCAGCGTCACGTCGGCGCGGCGCGGCGCCAGCCCGATCGTCTCCTCCAGCACCTGCACGACCGTCGCCGCCTCGCCCACGTCGATGACCTGCCCGCGCCGGTCCGGCTCGCCCGGCGTCCGGATCACGACCCATTCACCGAGCGCCGCGCGGCGCGTCCCCTTCAGGAACAGCAGCGGCCCGGCCGCCGCCGGCGCGCCGTGGTACGTCCGCTCAAGCGCCCGCATGCGGCACCCCCTTCCCTGTCGGTCGCTCCGCGGCCCGTGCGCCGTTCCCGCCCGCGGACGCGCCCACCGCCGCCGGCGCGGCGCCCGCGCCCGCGACCGTGGCCGCGACCGCGCCCGTACCCGGGTCCGCCGCATCCCGCGCCGCCGCCAGCGCGCGCCGCGCCGCGCCCAGCTCGAGCCGCTCGTACGGCACGCCGCGCCGGAGCGCCTCCGCGCCCTCGCGATACATGTCCCGACCGAGGCGCGCTAGGCGGTACGTCTTCGCGGGCGACGACGACGCGTCGTTCGGATCGAACGCGCTCTGCGCCAGCACCAGCTCGCGCAGCGCGCGGGCGCACTCGAGCAACAGGCGCTCCCGGTCCTGGAGCGCGTCCGGCCCGACGAGCGACGCGATCTCGCGCAGCTCGCGCTCCTGCTGGAGCAGCGTCATCAGCTCGCGGCGCACCTCCGCCCAGTCGGCGGCGACCTCGGCGGCGAACCACGGCGCCGTCGCCTCGTCGTAGAGCGAGTAGCTCGTCTCCCAGTCGATCGCAGGGAAATGCCGCTGGTGCGCGAGCGCCGGATCGAGCGCCCACAGCGCGCCGGCCACCCGCAGCGCCGCCTGCGTGACCGGCTCCGACAGGTCGCCGCCCGGCGGCGAGATCGCGCTCACGATCGTCAGCGCCCCGGTGCGCCGCGGCGCGCCCAGCGCCTCCACCCGTCCCGCCCGCTCGAACAGCTTCCCCAGCCGGTTGCCGAGGTACGTTGGGTAGCCCTCCTCGCCCGGCATCTCCTGGAGTCGCGAGCCGACCTCCCGCAGCGCCTCCGCCCAGCGCGACGTGCTGTCCGCCATCAGCGCGACGCGGTACCCCATGTCGCGGTAGAACTCCGCGATCGTGACGCCGACGTAGAGCGACGCCTCCCGCGCCGCCACCGGCATGTTCGACGTGTTCACGACCAGCACCGTCCGCTCCATGATCGAGCGCCCCGTGCGCGGATCGACGAGCCGCGGGAACTCGGCGAGCACCTCCGCCATCTCGTTCCCCCGCTCGCCGCAGCCGATGTAGACGACGACGTCGGCGTCCGCGTACTTCGCGAGCGACTGCTCGACGATCGTCTTCCCGGTGCCGAAGCCGCCCGGCACCGCGACGCTGCCGCCCTCCGCGACCGGGAAGAGGAGGTCGAGGACGCGCTGGCCGGTGACGAACGGCCGCCCCGGCGGGATGCGGCGGGCCGACGGCCGCGGCGTGCGCACGGGCCAGGCGTGGGCCAGGCGCAGCGCGGTGCCGTCCTCGAGGAGCGCGCACGGCTCGGCGACGGTGAGCGCGCCGGCGCGGACCTCCGCCAGCACGCCCGCGCACCCCGGCGGGACCAGGACGTGGTGCGCCACACCGGGCGTCTCCTGAACCACGCCGAGCACGTCGCCGGCGGCGACGCGGGCGCCGACGGCGAGGTGCGGCTCGAAGCTCCAGCGCCGCGAGGGGTCGAGGGTCGGCGCCCGCGCGCCTGGCGCAATGAAGTCGCCCATCGCCCCGGCGATGCTCGCGAGCGGCCGGCCCACGCCGTCGATGACGGCGCCGAGCAGCCCGGGGCCGAGCTCGATCATCAGCGGCCGACCCGTCGCCTCGACCGGCTCGCCGAGCCGCAGCCCCGTCGTGTCCTCGTAGACCTGGATCGTGGCGACGTCGCCCGTCACCCGCACCACCTCGCCCAGCAGCCCGCGCTCGCCGACGCGCACCAGCTCGTACAGCGCCGCGCCGGGGAGCGGCCTCGCCTCCGCCAGCGCGCCGACGACCCGGACCACCTCCGCGCACGTCATCTCAGCCTCACCCGGTAGCCGATGGCCTGCCGCAGGATCTCGACGATCCGCGCCTCCGGCGACGACGCCGCCCCCCACGCCGGGCTCGGGAACGGCACGACCAGCGGGAGCGGCCGCCGCCCCAGCTCGCGCCGGTCCTCGGCCGTGAGCGCGTCGAACAGCCGCTCCTCGACCAGGAGCACGCCCAGCCCGGGCTCCTCCAGCGCCCGGCGCACGCGCGCCGCGCCCTCCGCGGGCGTTGCCGCGCGCTCCGCGCGGATCCCGGCCAGCTCGAAGCCGACCGCCACCTCCGGCGAGCAGACGGCGCGCAACGTGCAAGGCATCACGCCCCCACCAGCTCGGCCGCCGTCCACGACGCCGGCACGCCCAGCGTCCGCGCCCACACGATGCGCCGCAGGTCGAGGACCTCGGCGCGCAGCCGCAGCGCGTAGAGCAGGACCGGCGCGGCGCCGAGCGGATCGCGACGCGCCAGGCCCCGCAGCCGGCGGATCCGGAGCCGGAGCAGCTCGCGCTCCAGCGCCGCCGCGTTCGCCGGGTACGCCGCGAGCACGGCGGCGTATGGCGTCCTACGGAACGCGACGCCGAGACGGCCGCCCACCTCGCCGATGTCTGCCGCGACGGCGTCCAGGAAGCTCGCCCGGTCGAGGCGCGCGCCGCCCGACAGGAACAGCTCCGCCGCCGGCCGGTCGCCGGCGCGGCCGGCCATGCCGAGCGCCGACATCGCGTTCTCCAGGTCGATCAGCTCGCGGACATACTCCCGCAGCACGCGCCCGCCGCGGCGCGCGCCACGCGTCGCGCGCTCGGCGAACGTCGCGGACACGGCCGCCTCCATCCCGAACAGGTCGGGGTGCGTGCGGCCCGCCTCGCGCCAGAGCGGCGGCCCGTACGGGTGGCGCAGCACGACCAGCAGCGACGCGACGCCTCCGGGCGCCGGCTGCCGCGCCAGCTCCTCGAGGGCGCGCACCGGCAGCGCCGGTGTCGGCACGAGCCCCGCGAGCCGCACCTCGGGCGCTGCGCCCGCGACCGCGCCGCGGAGCACCGCGCGCACGCTGCGCCGGTCCTCGTCGCCGAAGACGACGGTCAGCGCGGCGACCCGGGGGCCGGCCCAGCGCGCGAGCACCGCCATCCGCTCCGCAGCCATGCGGCGGATCGAGCCGTCCAGCAGCGCGGCGCGCGGCGCGTCCGGCGCGGCGCCGGCCACCGCGGTCGCGACCGGCGGGAAGCCCGCGCGCTCGAGCGCCTCGGCCAGGCTCGCCTCGTCCGGCAGCGCCGCCAGCTCCTCGAGTCGGCGCCGGCCGAGGAACCGCCCCTCCAGCCCGCGGGCGCGCGCCACCACGTCCTCCCAACCCACGGTCACGGCTCCGCCTCCGCGAGTCGCAGCAGGTCCATGGCGAGCCGCGGGCCGAGCCGCCGCAGCCGCGCATCGAGCGTGTCGTCCACCTCGACCGCGCCGTTCCCGTCCACGCGGATGCCGAGCAGCTCTGCGCACGGCTCGACCGAGATGCCCGGCCGGCCGGCGAGCCACGTCGAGACGAGCGGCGCCAGCGCCGGCGAGCAGCGCACGATGCCGCCGTCGTCGCCGAGATATGCCAGTGCGTCCTCGAGCTGCGCCGGGAGCGCCTCAGCGAAGGCCGCGGACTCGACCGCCGCCGGGAGCTCCGCACGCGCCGCCTCCACGATCCGCTCGACGAGCCGCCAGCGCGCGCGCAGCAGGTCGCCGGCCGCGCGCCGCCGCTCCGCGGCCAGCTCCGCCTCGAGCGAGGCGCGCAGCTCCCGCTCGCGCGCGGCCAGCCGCTCCGCGCGGCGCGCCTCGACCCGGGCGCGCGCGTCGGCGAGGATGTGCTCCGCCTCGCCCCGCGCGGCGTCCAGCTCCCGGGCGACCGCCGCCTCACCCTCGCGCTCGATCGCCGCGAGAAGGTGCTCGAGCGCCACACGCGCCTCCGCGCCTCACGCTCCGCCGCCCCGGAGCATGATCAGTACGGCCACGACGAAGCCGAGGATCACCATCGTCTCCGGGATCGCCACCAGCACGATGACCGTGGCGCTCAGCTCCGGCTTCTCCGCCAGCGTCGCGGCGCCGGCCGGACCGATCTTGCTCTGCGCCCACGCCGTCGCCAGCGCCGGCACCGCGACGGCCAGCGCCGCGCTCAGCGTGATCCAGACGATATCCATGCGGACTCTCTCTTCCACGGGGTCGCTTCGCCCGGCGCGCTCCAGTGGCGGAACGGCCGGTAGCGCGTCCCGCCGGGGGAGAAGAACTTGCCGAAGAACTCGACGTAGTGCAGGCGCAGGGCGTGGATCGTCGGGCTGAACAGCCCGAGCGCGAAGTTGACCAGATGGAACAGCAGCGCGAACAGCAGCCCGACCGCGATGCTGCCGATCGCGCCGACCATCCGGTTCGCCACCACCGCCATCATCACGGACGCGGTCCCGAGCGCCGCGATGCGGGCGTACGACAGGACGTTGCCGACCGTGGCCAGCAGCTCCACCGGCGCGATCAGCCCCTCCGCGAAGACCAGCACCGGGAAGGCGACGAGGAGCACGACGACCACCGGCGTGAAGAACGCCCTCGGCAACACCTCGACGGCCGCCAGGATCGCGGCCAGGATGAGCAGGATCAGCACCGCGGAGACGCCGCGGCCGAGCGCCTTGCGCGGCGCCCGCCGCGCCTCGGCCACGACGCCGAGCACGAGCCCGAGGAGGACGTGCACCAGGCCGATCGAGACGGCCAGCCCGAGGAACGGCAGCAGCTTCGCCTCCCGGTCCAGAACCAGCGGCTCCAGCCCCAGCAGGCGCCGCCCCAGGTCGCCGAACAGCTCGCCGAAGCCGATGCCGAACAGGATCGCGAAGAGCGCGCACGCGCCGGCGATCTCGCCCACCGCGCGCAGCGGCGTGCCCGGCCGGCTCCGCCGCACCAGCAGGAGCGCCAGCAGCGCCAGCACCGCGCCGTACCCGGCGTCGCCCAGGATCAGCCCGAAGAACATCGGGAAGAAGACCGCCATGAACGGCGTCGGGTCGATCGTGCCGTAGCGCGGCAGCGGCATCAGCCCGACGAGCAGCGTGAATGGCCGGAACAGCCGCGGATTCGACAGCACGACCGGCGCCTCCTCCGGCGTCCACTCCTCGCGCGAGAGCACTGCCGTCACGACGACGTCGCCGACGCGCTCCGCGAGGCGCCGCCGCACGTCCACGACCGCCGCCTCCGGCACCCAACCGTCCAGCACGAACGTGTGCGCCGTGACGCCCGCCGAGCGCAGCGCCGCCAGCTCCAGCAGCCGGTCGTGCACCGCCGCCGCCGCGCGCTCCAGCTCCGCGCGGTGCTCCGCCGACAGCGCGCCCAGCTGCGACCGGACCGTCTGCGCCTCGTCGTCGATCGCGCCCAGCCGCTCGAGCATCCGCGGCAGCGCCTCGCCCAGCGTCGCGCCGTACCCCTCCGGGATGCGGATCTCCTCGACGCGCGCGTCGCCCATGATCCGCTCGACGGCCCGCGCCGACGCCGCCGGCAGAAGCAGCAGCACGCCCACCTCCCCCGTCGGCAGCGGGCGCGCGCGCAGCTCGAAGTCCGCGCCGACCGCCGCCGCGAGCGCCGCGCGCAGCCGCGCGACCTGATCGCCATCCTGCCGCAGCACGATGTGGTACGCGGTCGCATTGACCCACCGGTGCTCGGTCAGCAGGACGTCGCCGAACTCGGCGAAGAAGCGGCTGTAGCGGTGGAGGAAGGCGCGCTCCTCGTCGAGCGCGGCGATGCGGCGGACGAGCGCCTCGGCCCCGGTCCGGACGCGCCGCGCGAGCCGCGCCCAGCGGACGAGATCCGCCGACGAGCAGGGCGCCGGCGGCGCCACGCGCGCGCTCCCACCCTCGACGCGGGGAAGCACCCGCAGGCCGGCCTCCACGTCCGACAGCACGCGGCGGAGCTGCCGGACCAGGCGCTCCTCCCGCGGTGAGAGCGACAGCTCCCGCACCGCCGCCGCCGGCGGGCGCCCGGCCAGGTGCACCACCCCCACGTCCTGGAGCGCGCGGAGCACCTCCGGCAGCATCTCGCGCGGGCCCAGGATGCGGACCTTCGCCATGCGCAGGATCATGCGCCGCCTCCGGCGATGGTCCGCTCGACCACCAGTCGCGCGAGCGCCCGTACCCGCTCCGGCGGGAGCGCCTCCAGGCGCTCGACCGCCGCCGCGCTCGCCGCCGCCACGCGGGCGTGCGCCGCCGCCAGCTCCTCGGCCAGCCGGCGCTCGAGCGCCCGCGCCGCCGCCGCCAGCGCCGCCTCGCCGGCGGCCTCCAGCCGGGCGGCCTCCGCGCGCGCCGCCTCGAGCCGCGCGAGCGCCTCGGCCCGCGCCGCCGCCAGCCTCGCCGCCAGCCGGTCCTCCAGCTCCACCAGGCGGCCCAGGTCGCCGCCCTCCGGCGCTCGCCGCATCGAAGCCGGACCTCGTGAGGTGAGCCCCCGATCCGGACGGGGAATCCGGATGCAACGTGCCCCGCCCCCGAGCGAGCGACAATCGGGGAAGGGACGACCTCGGTGTAGGGGGTTGTCGGTTGGACCGGCGCGGCGGTCGCCGCCCGGCTAATCGATGACCTTCGGCCCGCCGCGCCGCTCGATGACGTGACCGGTCCAGGCGCCGGCCACCGCCATGGCCATCTGGAGGAGCAGCAGCCCCGCCGTCGTCGCCGGCGTCAGCGCCGCCCAGCCGACCGCCGGAAACGCGAGGACCACGATCAGGTTCAGGACGAACCAGGCGACCAGCGTGAAGATCCCCACCGCCATCCCGTGCAGGATCGGCGCGTCCAGCGACTTGAAGCCCGTGAACAGCCCGCCGACGTAGAAGCCGATCGCGACCGCGAGCACCGCCCACCCCGCCGGCAGCGTCACGCTCGGGGCGATGAGCTGGAGCGCCGTCAGCACGAAGAAGACCGCGCACGTCACCGC
>JADGGV010000123.1 GCA_019689775.1 Gemmatimonadota bacterium | reverse complement strand
CCATTTCCCCTTCATTTCCTCACCATTTCCCCGCCGTTTCCCCCGCCAACCGCCCCGTCGGAACCCGCATCGCCAAGTCCGGTCGTGACTTAGACCGCATCCATTGCCGGATTCGGAGCTGCATCCTAGAATGCCGACGTTCCCAACCGAGTCTCGACACGACCAGCGGACCCGCGCCCGCTGCGGCCAGGCTCCGCGTCGCCCCTCCAATCGATTCCGTGTGGTTCGTTTACGCCCGATGTCCGGGCATCTCGGCGCCGTCCCGGGCGTCCCCGCCGACTCCGGCGAGGACGGGTTCGCGTGCGGCCGCCATCCCATCCAACATCCGTCGGAGAGGCGTTGCTATGAGTCCCCCGAGAGTCCTGCGTCCGCTCGTCCTGGCGGCGGCCCTCGTCGTGGCGGCGGTCAGCCCGGCCTTCGCGCAGCGCGCCACCGTCACCGGTCGCGTGGTCGACGCCACGAACGGCCAGCCGGTCGCGGCGGCCCAGGTGATGGTGGTCGGCACGAACCTCGCCGCGCAGACGAACAGCGACGGCGTGTTCACGATCCGGGGCGTCGCGCCCGGGTCGCTCACGCTGCGCGCCCTGCGCCTCGGTTACACCGAGGAGGACCAGCGCGTCACGATCGCGGCGGGTCAGTCGGCGACGGCGAACTTCACGCTGCACCCGGCGCCGGTCACGATCGCCCCGGTCGTCACCACGGCCACCGGGCAGCAGCGCCGCATCGAGGTCGGCAACTCCGTCGCGAACGTCAACGCCGCGGAGATCACGGAAACGAAGGCCGTCTCCGACATGGCCGACCTGCTGACCTCGCGCGCTGCGGGCGTGCTCGTCGTCCCCGGCACGCAGACCGGCGCGGGCGTGCGCGTCCGCATCCGCGGCCTCAGCTCCCTCTCGCTCAGCAACAACCCGATCTACGTGATCGACGGCATCCGGGTCGAGGGCACGACCGGCTCGCTCTCGCTCAGCGTCGGCGGCACCACGCCCGCGCGCATCAACGACATCAACCCCGAGGAGATCGAGTCGATCGAGGTCGTGCGCGGCCCCTCGGCGTCCACGCTCTACGGCACCGACGCCGCGAACGGCGTGATCGTGATCACGACGAAGAAGGGCGTGGCCGGCCGGCCGCAGTGGAAGTACTACACGGAGCAGACGGCGATCAGCGACCGCAACGACTACCCCACGGCCTACTGGGGATGGACCAAGAATTCGCGGCGCGACAACACCGTGCAGTGCTACCTGTACCAGGTCGCCGCGGGCTCCTGCGCGCAGGACAGCGTCACGGCCTACAACCTGACGAAGGACCCGGAGTCGACGCCGTTCGGCATCGGCTACCGCCAGCAGCACGGGCTCCAGCTCCGCGGCGGGACCGACGCCGTCCGCTACTTCCTCTCCGGCGAGTACGAGAACGAGGACGGCGTCACCAAGGTCTCCGAGTTCGACAAGCGCTACCTCGCCGCGCACGGGCTCTCGCTGCGCCCCGAGCAGGAGAACCCGGGCGGCCTCGTGCGCTACAGCGCCCGGGCGAACCTCAGCGCCAACCTCCCGGGCAACTTCGACCTCGACTTCAACACCGGCTACACGAACCAGAACCTGCGCCTGCCGGAGAGCGACGACTCGAACGTCAACGGCATCGCGGGCAACATCTATGGCGGCGCCGGCTACAAGTACATGACGACGCCCGCGGGCGACACGCTCTACGGCTGGCGGCAGTTCACCCCCCGCGACGTCTACCAGCGCGTCACCACGCAGCAGATCCAGCGTCTGATCACGTCGGCGCACGCGAACTGGCGGCC
Source organism: Gemmatimonadota bacterium (assembly GCA_019689775.1). Classification (GTDB taxonomy): domain Bacteria; phylum Gemmatimonadota; class Gemmatimonadetes; order Longimicrobiales; family RSA9; genus JADGGV01. Next base: position 7,234 of record JADGGV010000123.1, on the reverse strand, counting down.
GCAGGAGTGGCTCGCCCTGCGCGGCACGTTCGGCGTCGATTACATCAACCGCACGGACACGCAGCTCTGCCGCTTCGCCGAGTGTACCGACCTGGGTGAGAACCGCCTCGGCTTCAAGTACGACACCCGCACCAACTTCTACACCTACACCGCCGACGCCGCGGCCACCGCGACGCGGCACCTCCGCGACGGCCTCGAGTCCACCACGACGCTCGGCGTGCAGTACACGCGCAGCATCTTCGATCGCAACGGCGCCTACGGCGACCACCTCCCGCCGGGTGCGACGACGGTGACCGCCGCCTCGATCCAGACGGCCGACGAGTCGACCACCGAGAGCCGCACGCTCGGCGCGTTCCTCGAGGAGCACCTGGCCATCAACGAGCGGCTCTACCTCACGGGCGCCGTCCGCTCCGACCGCAACAGCGCGTTCGGCGCCGACTTCAAGACGGCGTTCTACCCGAAGTTCTCGGCGTCCTGGGTCGTCTCGGACGAGCGCTTCTTCCCGAAGCTCGCCTGGCTCAGCCAGCTCCGGCTGCGCACCGCCTACGGCGCCTCCGGCGTGCAGCCCGGCACCACGGACGCCGTGCAGTACTTCGCCGCGACGACGGCCGCCGGCGAGAGCGGCGACGAGCCCGGCGTCGTCTTCAGCACGCTCGGCAACAGCCACCTGAAGCCCGAGCGCTCGACGGAGATCGAGTTCGGCGTCGACGGCACCTTCTTCGGCGACCGCCTCTCGACCGAGCTGACCTACTACGACAAGCACTCGAAGGACGCGCTGATCAGCCGCGTGCTCCCGCCGTCCCTCGGCACCGGCGCGACGTCGCGCTTCGAGAACCTGGGCGAGGTGCGCAACTGGGGGTGGGAAGGGCTGATCAACGCGCAGCTCCTCCGCAGCACCGGCTTCGGCTGGGACATCACGCTGAACGGCTCGGCCAACAGCAACAAGCTCGTCAGCCTCGGCGGCGTGCCGCCGATCGTCGGCAGCTCGCAGCAGGAGCGCGAGGGCTATCCGCTCTACGGCTGGTGGTCGCCCCCGCTCAAGGGCTGGGAGGACAAGAACGGCAACGGCATCATCGAGTACAACCCCGACCCCGCCAAGAGCGAGATCATCGTCGGCGACACCGCCGAGTTCCTCGGCTACTCCGTGCCGCGCTACGAGGTCGCGCTCTCGAACGGCTTCGACCTCTTCAACCGCCGCGTCCGCCTCTCGGCGCTCATCGACTACAAGGGCGGCTTCAAGACGTACAACAACACCGAGCGCATCCGTTGCGCCAGCCGCAACAACTGCTCGGGGCTCATCAACCCGAAGTCGTCGTTCTTCGAGCAGGCCCGCACCATCGCGGTCCGGCAGCACCCCACCCGCACGCTGGCGGGCTTCTTCGAGGACGGCTCGTTCGTCCGCTTCCGCGAGCTCGGGCTGACGTACACGGTGCCCGAGAGCTTCGTCGGCCGCGTCCTGCACTCGCGCAGCCTCGTCGCCGCGCTCGCCGTGCGCAACCTCGGCGTCCTCTGGACCAAGTACACCGGCGTCGACCCCGAGGCCTTCGGCACGACCGGCGACGCGCCGTCCGAGTTCCAGGCGTTCGGACCGCCGACGTATCTCTCGCTCCGTCTCACGCTCGACTTCTGAGGATGATCGAATGAACGCACGCACGAGAAACCGCCCGGAGTCGACGGCGCGCTGGCGCCGCCTCGCGGGCGCGGCGTGGCTCGCGGCCGCCGCCGCCATCCCGATCGCCGGGTGCTCGACCAGCGACCTGCTGTCGGTCCAGGACCCGGACATCATCAACCCCAGCGACGTGCAGTCGCCGGCCGGCGCCGAGGCCGTGCGCGTCGGCGCGCTCGCCCGCCTCAACACCGCGACCAGCGGCGGCGAGAGCCTCTTCCTCCTCGGCGGCCTCTTCGCCGACGAGTGGAACAACGGCGACTCCTACATCGACCGCCAGCAGGTCGACGAGCGCGAGATGACGACGCGCAACAGCTTCCTGACTGATGCGGCTCGCGCGCTGCACCGCGCCCGTCTCTCCGGCGAGCAGGCTGTCCAGCTCCTCAAGAAGTACAACCCGAGCGCCCCCGGCTGGGAGGTCGCCGAGATGTACTTCGTCCAGGCCTACATCGAGAACCTCGCCGCCGAGCACTACTGCAACGGCCTCGTCTTCAGCACCGTCATCGACGGCCGCGAGCAATACGGTAAGCCCATGACGACCGCCGCCGCGTTCGAGCGCGCGCTCGCGCACGCCGACTCCGGCCTCGCGCTCGTCACCGGCACGACGGCGGACGACGCCCGCGTGCGCAACGCGCTCCGCGTCACCCGCGGCCGGATCCTCCTGAATCTCGGCCGCGCGGCCGACGCCGCCGCCGCCGTCACCGGCGTGCCGTCCGACTTCACCTACAACATGCTCCACTCCGCGACCACGAACAGCAACGCGGTCTGGTCGCTCAACAACCTCGCCCGGCGCTACAGCGTCAGCACGCGCGAGGGCAAAAACGGCCTCGACTTCGCCACCGCGAAGGACCCGCGCGTGCCCGTCTGCGAGGGCGGCGACGCCGCCTGCCGTGCCATCGGTGTCACGCAGTCCAGCCGCGACGATCAGAGCAAGCCGCTCTACATCCAGATGATCTGGCCGCAGCGCGAGAGCCCCGTCGCCATCGTCGACGGCATCGAGGCGCGCATGATCGAGGCAGAGGCGCAGCTCAAGGCCGGCGATGCGGCCGGCGCGCTCGCCACGCTCAACACCGCGCGCCAGACCGTCCCCGGGCTCGAGCCGTTGACCGACCCGGGCAACGACGCCGCGCGCGTCGACCTGCTCTTCCGCGAGCGCGCCTTCTGGTTCTTCGGCCGCGGCCATCGCGTCGGCGACCTGCGCCGCCTCATCCGGCAGTACGGCCGCAGCGCCGATACGGTCTTCCCGGTCGGCGAGTGGCACAAGGGCGGGTTCTACGGCGCGGACGTCACGATCCCGGTCCCCCAGGCCGAGGAGAACAACCCGAACGTCCCCCCCGGCCAGACCTGCATCGACCGGAACGCCTAGCCGCCACCCCCCCACGAACGCGGGCCCCCCGCCCCGCCCCCAACCCCCCCCCCCGCGGCGCGCCCGGCGCCGCGGGGCTCGCATCCGTTCCAAGCTGGCGGTGGGACTCGAACCCACAACCGCCTGATTACAAATCAGGAGCTCTGCCGATTGAGCTACGCCAGCACCCCAGAAACCTAACCCGGACGGCGCGCCGGCACCAACCCCGCACCCGCGTCCGCCGGCCTTGCGGCCCCGCCGGGGCCACCCCGCGAAAGCGGCAGAGCCGCATCGCCCGCCGATTCCCCGTCGAGCGTGACCGCGCGCCGGGCCGACCGCCCGCGCGGCCTCACGCCCGCTTCCACCGCGGCCCGTGCGGCGTGTCCTCGACCACGATCCCGGCCGCCGCCAGCTCGGCGCGGATCGCATCGGCGGCCTGGAAGTCCCGGCGCGCCCGCGCCGCCTGCCGCGCCTCGATCCGCTCCTCAACCCACGCCGCCAGATCCTCGCCCACGCGCGCGCTCTCCCGCGCCAGGCGGAGCACGCCCAGCACCTCGTCGATCCGCTCCAGCGAACGCCGGGCCGCGGCCAGCTCCTCGGCCCGCAGCGGGCCGGCCGAATGCAGCACGCTGTTCGACTCGCGCACGAACGTGAACAGCGCCGCCAGGGCCGCGGCCACGTTCAGGTCGTCGTCCATGGCCGCCTCGAACTCCGCCAGCGCCCGCGCCGCCACCTCGCCGAGCCGCGTCGGCGCCGCATCCTCCGCGGCGGGATGGTGCGCCAGCGTCGCCTCGAAGTCCTGGAGCCGCCGCAGCGCCTCGCGCGCATCCGCCAACCCGGCCCGCGTGAAGTTCAGCTCCTTGCGGTGGTGCGCCCCGAGCAACAGGTACCGGATCGCCGCCGGCGAGTGCCCCTCCTCCAGCAGGTCCCGCAGCGTGACGAAGTTGCCCAGCGACTTCGACATCTTCTCGCCGTCGATCACGAGGTGCTTCACGTGCAGCCAGTAGCGCACGAACGGCTTGCCCGTGGCCGCCTCCGACTGCGCGATCTCGTCCTCGTGGTGCGGGAAGATCAGGTCCTCGCCGCCCAGGTGGATGTCGAACGTCTCGCCGAGCTCCGCCATCCCCATGGCCGAGCACTCGATGTGCCAGCCCGGGCGCCCCTCCCCCCACGGCGTCGACCACACGGCGCCGACCGCCCGATCCGCCGGCTTCGCCGCCTTCCACAGCGCGAAGTCGCGCGGGTCGCGCTTCCCCAGCTCGTCCGGGTCCACGGCCTGCCGCTCCCGCTCCTGGAGCCCCGCCCCCTCCCGCACCGCCGCCAGGTCGACCCGCGAGAGCTTGCCGTACTCCGGCCACGACGCCACGTCGAAGTACACCGAGCCGCCCACCTCGTACGCGTGCCCCCGCTCCAGCAGCGTCCCGATCAGCTCGATCATCTGCGGGATGCGCTCCGTCGCCCGAGGGTAGACCGACGCCTCCCGCACGCCCAGCGTGCGCAGGTCCTCGAAGAACGCCTGCGCGACCGGCGCCGTGTAGTCCGCGAGCGAGATCCCCGCCGCGAGCGCGCCGTTGATCGTCTTGTCGTCGACGTCGGTCAGGTTCATCACCGCGTCGACCGTGTACCCCTTCCAGACCAGGTACCGGTGCACCAGGTCGAAGAACAGGAAGCTGCGGTAATTGCCGAGGTGCGGGAGCTGGTACACCGTCGGACCGCACCCGTACATCCCGACCCGCCCCGGCTTCAGCGGCTCGAACGGCTCCTGCCGCCGCGTCAACGTGTTGTAGAACGTCAGCGCCATCCCGCGCTCACCTCGGCCTCTCCGTGGTCTCCCCCAGCGATAGCGCGCCCGGCGCCTCCAGCGCCGGCGGCATCTGCCCCTCGCCCCAGTAGAACGTCACCGCCGGGAACGGGATCTCGATCCCTTCCCGGTCGAACCGGTTCTTCACCCGCCGCCGCAGCTCCCGCGCGACGTCCCACTGCTTGAGCGGCAACGTCTTGGCCATCATGCGGATAACCACCGCCGACTCGCCGAGGTTCTCCACCCCGGGCACCGTCGGCTCCTCCAGCAGCAGCGGGCCCCACTCCGGGTCGGCCTTGAACTCCGCGCCGATCTCGCGCATCAGCGCCATCACCCGGTCCACATCCTCACGGTACGCGACGCCGATGTCCAGCACCGCCCGCGACCACGACTTCGTCAGATTGCTGACCTTCGTGATCGTGCCGTTCGGGATCACGTGCACGGTGCCGTACGTGTCGCGCAGCACGGTCGTGCGCAGCGTGATCCGCTCCACGAGCCCGGACGTGTCGCCGATGCGCACCACGTCGCCGATCCCGAACTGCCCCTCCAGCAGCAGGAACGTCCCCGTGATCACGTCCTTCACCAGCGACTGCGCGCCGAACGAGATCGCGAGCCCGACCACCCCGACCGACGCCAGGATCGACGCGATCGGCACCCCGATCGCGCTCAGCACCGTGATCGTGGCGACGACGCCGATGACCGCGCCGGCGACGCTGTTCAGCAGACTCCCGATCGTCTGCGCCCGCTGCTCCCGCAGCCGCTTGACGAGCGGGTCGTCCTCCTCCACCGGGCGGTGCACGATGCGGTGGGTGACCACCCGGACGAGGCGGTAGGCCAGGAACGCGCCGATGAGGACGACGACGATGCGCAGCCCGCTCCGGGCGACCTCGTCCACGCGGAAGATCCGCTGCCAGTCGATCGTCGCGAGCACGGTGTCGGGGTGCTGGGGCTGGAAGAATGTCGGGGCCTGCCGCGTCATCGCAGGACGCGGATCTGCGTGATGCGCCACCCGTCGTCCTCGCGCACGAGCGCGAGGAACACGGTGGCCCGTTCCGGGATCGTCGTCCCCCGGGACCGCGCCGACCACGCGATCTCGCCGAAGGCGCGCGGCGGCGCGCCGCCCACCACCTGCGCGCTCCCTGCCCGGATGACGACCGTCTCCCGGTCGTCGAAGATGCGACGCAGCAGCGCCGCCGCCTGCCGCCGCGAGAGCGGCCCGATCGGCGTGCCGTCGATGTCGATGGACATGCCGCCGCGGGCCACGAGCTGCGCGATCGTGACCGCGTCGCCCTTCGCCCACGACGCCGCGAAGCGGTCCAGCACCTGGTCCAGATCCTGGGCGTGCGCCCGCGAGGCCGCCAGCGCCAGGACCAGTACGACCAAGGCGATGGAGCGTCGCCTCATCCCGCGACCTCCCGTACGCCCTCCATCTCGGCGCGGATCCGCCGCACGACCTCGGCCGGATCCGCCGCGGCCGTCACCGGCCGCCCGATCACCAGGTAGTCCGCCCCGGCGCGCACCGCATCCGCCGGCGTCGCGGTCCGCGCCTGGTCGCCCGCCAGCTCGCCCGACGGCCGGATCCCCGGCGTCACGACCAGGAACTCCGCGCCATGGCGCCGCTTCACCGCCTCCGCCTCGAGCGCCGAGGTCACGATCCCGTGCAGCCCCGCCTCCGCGGCCAGCGCCACCAGCCGCAGCGTCTCGTCGCGCACCGACAGGAGCTGCTTCCCCCACACCTCCTCGACATCCCCCGGCGTGAACGACGTCAGCAGCGTCACCCCCAGCAGCCGCGGGCCGTTCTCCCCCGCCGCCTCCGCCGCCGCGCGCATCATCGCCGAGCCGCCCGACGCGTGCACCGTCAGCAGATCGACCTCCAGCTCCGCGGCCGCCTCCACCGAGTGCGCCACCGTGTTCGGGATGTCGTGCAGCTTCAGGTCGAGGAAGATCCGCTTCCCCCGGGTCCGCAGCTCCCGCAGCACCGTGGGCCCCGTCCTCGTGTAGAGTACGGGGCCCACCTTGTAGAACGAGACCGCGTCGCCCACCCGGTCCACCAGCGACAGCGCCGCGTCCAGCCGCGGGTAGTCCAGCGCGATGATGATCTCAGCCATGTCGCTCGAGGCGCGGGTCAGGCGGGCTGCCCCGCACCGATCAGGTCCCGGATATCGCCGACCCGATTCGAGGCGGCGTAGCTCCCAAGCTCAGACAATACACGGATCGACGCACGAGGGTCCGCGAAATTCGCGGTGCCGATCTCGACCAGCGACGCCCCCGCCAGCAGGTACTGGACGGCGTCGCGCCCCGTCCGGATCCCCCCCACGCCCAGTATCGGCACCCGCACGCGCCGCCTTGCCTGAAACACCGCGTACACGCCCATCGGCAGCAGCGCCGGCCCGCTCGCCCCGCCGCTCCCCGCCCCCAGCAC
>JADGGV010000122.1 GCA_019689775.1 Gemmatimonadota bacterium | reverse complement strand
GTGAGCCGGACGTGCCGGAGCTCCTCGTACGGCACGACGGCGGGGGGCGTCTCGTCGAAGGAGACGATCGCGGCGCCGGGGAGCGCGAGCAGGATCGGCGAGTGCGTCGCGATGAGGAACTGTGACCGCTCCTGCACCATGTCGCGCAGCATGGCGAGGAGGGTGATCTGGTTCTGCGGCGAGAGCGGCGCCTCCGGCTCGTCCAGCAGGTAGAGCCCGCCGGGGGCGAAGCGGGACTGGAAGAGCTTCAGGAAGCTCTCGCCGTGGGAGCGCGCGTCGAGGTCGACGCCGTAGCGCTGCTCCATCTCCGCGAGCGACGCGCGGGCCGGCCCGGCGGCCAGCCCCTTCACGTAGTCGGTCGCGTCCGCGAACTCGGCGTCGATCTCCTCGAGCCGCCGCTGCATCTCCAACCTCAGGCGCGCGATGCGGCGCGCGAAGCCGAAGAAGTCCTCCGCCCGCAGGAAGAAGCCCCGGCGCACGCGCGTCGTCCAGGTCAGCCGCAGGTGTCTTCCGAGGCGACGCTGCGCCGCGAGCGTCTCGTCGGAGCCGACCTCGTCGGCGCCGACCGTGGGGGAGCCGGCGGCTGCGGCGATCGCCTCCAGCAGCGTCGACTTGCCGGAGCCGTTCTCGCCCACGAAGAACGTGACCGGCGCGGTCAGCTCGAGCGCGCCCAGCTCGCGGATGGCGGGCACGGTGAACGGGAACGCCGCCCCGTCCGCGGCGGCGGGGCGGCGCAGCTCGATGCGGCGCAGGTGCAGGGTCGGGAGCGCGGCGGCCATCCCGCGAAGCTAGCCGTCGGCCGGGCGCGCGGCGAGTCCACGGCCGCCGCCGGCGGTTCGGCCGGACGCGGGAGGCCGCATCGGCCGCCCTCCGCTCGCGCGACAGGCGAGCGTCCGCGCGTTAGCTTCCGGGGCATGTCGACGGCCGACGCGCCGCACCTGCCCGACGCCCTCGTCGCCTACCTCGAGCGGTTCGCGCGGGGCGAGTTCTGGGAGAGCCACGAGGCGCTCGAGGCCGCGTGGAGGGCGAACCGGAGCGGCTTCTACAAGGGGTTGATCCTGCTGGCCAGCGCGTTCGTGCACGTCGGGCGCGGCAACGCGCACGGGATCGGCGCGCAGCTCGCCAAGGCGGAGCGGGAGCTGGCGCCGTACGCGCCGGCGTACCTCGGGCTCGACGTCGCGGCGCTGCTGGCGGTGGCGCGGCGGGGGCAACGGCTGGCCCGGACGCACCGCGCGGCGGGTCCGGCGGAGTGGCGCCGCCTCCTCCCGGCGCCGCGGTTGCGGGTCGAGCCGGCGCGGATCCGCGGCGATGAGCCGGAGCTGCGGGGCCGCCGGCCGGAAGGGTGAGCGGCGTTGGACCGCGGCCAGCGGCCGATCGCACGGCGTTCGCCAGATCCGTCTCGCTCGACGGCGAACGGACCTGCCGGCCCCGGGATCACTCCCCGCGGATCACCGTGTCGTGGCCGAACCGCGCGTCGTCCCGCAGCGGGTGGTCGACGTTGTAGTGCAGCCCGCGGCTCTCCTTCCGGGCCCGCGCGCAGCGCACGATGAGGAGCGCGACCTCGGCGAGGTTGCGCAGCTCGACCAGCTCCGCCCACGGCGCCTCGCGCGAGAGCTCGGCGGCGACCTCGTCGCGGATGCGGCGCAGCCGTGCCTCGGCGCGCGCGAGTCGGGCGTCACTCCGCGCGATCCCGGCGTCCGCCCACATCAGCGCCTGTAGCTCGCGGCGCAGCGCCTCGATTCGCGGGAGATCGTGCGCCCGCGGCGGGCCTGGCGGCGGCGGCTCGACGTCGCCGGCCTCGACGTCCAGCTCCGCCGCGACGGCCGCCGCCGCGCGGTGGCTGTAGACCAGCGCCTCGAGGAGCGAGTTGGAGGCCAGCCGGTTCGCGCCGTGAACGCCGGTGCACGCCACCTCGCCGGCAGCGTACAGCCCGGGGAGCGTCGTCCGGCCGTCGGCATCGGTCACGACGCCGCCGCAGGCGTAGTGCGCGGCCGGCACGACGGGGATCGGCTCGCGCGGCACGTCGATGCCGCGCGCGCGGCATTCCGCGCTGATGACGGGAAAGCGCGCCTCGAACTCCGCCGGCGCGAGGTGCGACGCGTCGAGCACGACGTACGGGTCGCCGGTCTCGGCGAGCGCGGCGTAGATCGCGCGGGCGACGACGTCGCGCGTGCGCAGCGAGAGCGGCTGGCCGGCGTCGTCGCGGAGCGGCTCGCCGTCGATCCTGCGGAGCACCGCGCCCTCGCCGCGCACCGCCTCGGAGATGAGGAAGGCGCGCCCCTCCGCCGGGTAGAGCGCCGTGGGGTGGAACTGCACGAACTCGAGGTTGGCGACGTCGGCGCCCGCGCGGTACGCCATGGCGACGCCGTCGCCGGTGGCGATCTCCGGGTTCGTCGTGTGGCGGTAGACCTGGCCGAGCCCGCCGCTGGCGAGGAGCGTGGCGCGGGCGCGGTAGTCGACGACCTCGCCGGTGGTGCGGTCGAGGACGCGGGCGCCGGCGCAGCGTCGCCGGCCCGAGGCGGGGTCCGTGCCGAGGAGCAGGTCGAGCGCCAGGTGGTCCTCGAGGAGGAGGACGTCGGGGTGCCGCGCGAGGGCGTCGAGGAGCGTGCGCTCGATCTCGCGACCCGTGTAGTCGGCGGCGTGGACGACGCGGCGGCGGGAGTGGCCGCCCTCGCGGCCGAGCGCGAGCCGGTCGCCCTCGCGGGAGAAGCGCGCGCCCCACTCGACCAGCTCGCGCACGCGCGCCGGCCCCTCGCGCACGAGCAGCTCGACCGCGTCCGGGTGGCAGAGCCCCGCGCCGGAGGCCAGCGTGTCGCGGATGTGGAGGTCGGGCGCGTCGTCGGCGCCGAGCACCGCGGCGATGCCGCCCTGCGCGTAGTTCGTGTTCGAGTCCGCGCGCTGCTTCTTCGTCACGACGGTGATGCGGGCCCGGCCGGCGAGGTGCAGCGCGAAGGAGAGCCCGGCGATGCCCGAGCCGATGACGAGGACGTCGGTGGCTCGGGAGGTCACCCCACCTCCAGCATCCTCTCGATCGCCCGCCGCGCGCGCCTCGCCACCTCCGGCTCCACGTCGATGACGTAGCGGTTCTCGCGCAGCGAGGCGAGGACCTCCTCGAGCGTGATCTCGTTCATGTGGGGGCAGCGCACGGAGCAGAGCCGGACCATCTCCTTGCCGGGCGCCTCGGCGATGATGTTGTCCGCCATGGAGCACTCGGTCAGGAGGAGGTAGCGCGGCTTGTCGGACTGCCGGACCTCGCGGATCATCGCGGAGGTGCTGCCGGCGAAGTCGGCGGCCTCGACGACGTCGGGCGGGCACTCGGGGTGCGCGAGGACGAAGACGTCGGGGAACTGCGCGCGGACGGCGGCGATGTCGGCGACCGTGAACTGGTCGTGGACCTCGCACTTCCCCCGCCAGGCGACGACGGCAAGCTCGACGCCGTCGGCGGCGGCCGCGGCCGCGCGCTCGGGCGCCGGCTCGTTCACCACGGGGAGCACGATGCGGCGCCCGGTCTCGCGCGCCACGTTGCGCGCCAGGTACTCGTCGGGCAGGAAGATGATCGTGTCGGCGTCGAGCGACTCGACGACCTTCACGGCGTTGCCGGAGGTGACGCAGATGTCGCTCTCCGCCTTCACCTCGGCGTACGTGTTGACGTAGCTGACGACGGGCGCGCCGGGGTAACGCGCCTTGAGGCGGCGCACGTCCGCGGCGGTGACGGCGCCCGCGAGCGAGCAGCCGCCCTTCGCCGAGGGCAGCAGGACGGTGCGCTCGGGGTTCAGGATCTTCGCGGTCTCGGCCATGAAGCGCACGCCGCAGAAGACGATCGGGTCGCCCTCCGCCCTCGCGGCAATGCGCGACAGCTCGAGCGAGTCGCCGGTGTAGTCGCACACCGAATGGTAGAGCGCCGGCTCCATGTAGTTGTGGCCGAGGATGACGGCGCCGCGCTCCGCCTTGAGGCGGTTGACCGCGAACGCCACCTCGGCCTTGTGGGCCAGCTCGAAGTCGGGGACGACGTCGTGGAGACGCTCCCGCAGCGCCTCGTACATCTCCCCGGCCGTCCGTGCCTGGATCGCCACCGCTGCCTCGTTACACGTTGAAGTCGAGCGCCACGTCGAATGCGGGCGCGGAGTGGGTCAGCGCCCCGACGGAGATGAGGTCCACGCCCGCCTCGGCCGCGCGCCGGACCGTCTCGAGCGTGATCCCGCCGGAGGCCTCGGTGCGGGCGCGGCCGCCGATGCGGCGCACCGCCTCCGCCATCGTCTCCGGCGGCATGTTGTCCAGCAGGATGGTATCGGGCTCCGCCGCGAGCGTTTCCTCTAGCTGATCGAGCGAGTCCAGCTCGATCTCGATCGTGACCGTGTGCGGCAGCGCGGCGCGCGCGCGACGCACGGCCTCGATCAGGCTCACCCCCGCCGCGGCGAGCGCCATCCGGTGATTGTCCTTGAGCAGGAGCGCGTCGCCGAGGTGGAAGCGGTGGTTGTGCCCGCCGCCGCAGCGGACCGCGTACTTCTCCAGCGCCCGCAGCCCCGGCGTGGTCTTGCGCGTGTCGACGATGCGCGCGCCCGTCCCGGCGACGGCCGCCACGTAGCGGGCCGTCAGCGTGGCGATCCCGCTCAGGCGCTGCACGAAGTTGAGCGCGACGCGCTCGGCGGAGAGGATCGCGCGGGCGCGGCCGGCCACGCGCAGGAGCGGGCGGCCGGCGCCGACCGTCTCGCCGTCGCGGGCCAGCAGCTCGACGTCGAGCCGCGGGTCGACCGCGTGGAACGCCTCGCGGGCGACCGGCAGCCCGGCCACGACGCCATCGCCGCGGGCGACCATGACGGCCTCGGCCGCGAGGTCCGCCGGGATCAGCGACTCGCTGGTGACGTCGCCCCAGCCGAGGTCCTCGCGCAGCGCCGCCTCGACCACACCGCGCAGCAGCAGCGGCGGCGGCTCCGGAACGCCGGGCTGGATGTCGGCCTGCTGGCTCATTCCCTCTCCTGTCGCGGGTGGCGGCGCCGGGCGCCGCCCCGGCGAGACCGCGCGGGTACGACCCCGACAACGGGGCCGGAACCTGCGAGGCGGACGGGCGTACCGCAAGTAGTTTCTTCAGGCGAGAATACCCCGACGCGGCGCCGCGGGTGCCGGCAGCGAGGGCCATGGATCCGCTCGTCCGCATCCTCGCGATCGCCATCATGGCGGTCGGTCTCTTCGTGATCCCGCTCGGCCTCCCGGGGACGTGGCTCATGATCCTGGTGCTCGGCGTAGCCGCGTTCTACGGCGAGGTCGGGCTCGTCGTCCTCTTCGCCGCGACCGCGCTCGCGCTCGTCGCCGAGCTGGCCGAGTACGCCGTCACGAAGCGCATGACCACGCGCTACGGCGGCTCGCGCAGGGCGTTCTGGGGCGCGTTGCTCGGTGGGATGGTCGGGATCTTCGTCGGCATCCCGGTGCCGGTCGTCGGCTCGATGCTGACCGGGCTACTCGGCTCGATGGCGGGCGCCGTGCTGGTGACGTACCTCGAGACGCGCCACCTGCCGTCGGCGGGGCGCGTCGGCTGGGGCGTGCTCCTCGGCCGGGGCCTGTCGATCGGCGTGAAGGTGGCCGCCGGCGTCGTGATCCTCGTGCTCGGCGCGGCGTCGCTGCTCGTGCGCTAGGCGACGACGCCGCACCCGGCCGGCTACGACGCCTCCGGCAGCTTCCGCTCGAGCACGTCGATCATCGCCAGCACCTCCGCGCGCGCCTTGCGGCCGCGCGCGGCGGCGAGGTACGCGCGGGCGGCCTCGGCGTCGCCCTGGCGCAAGGCGAGCTCCGCGAGCTGGTACTCGATGATGCTGCGGTCGTTCTCGCTGCGCAGCGGCCCGGCCGCGGCGCGGTCGAGCAGCTCGCGCGCGCCGGCGACGTCGCCGTCGTCGGCGGCGAGCACGCCCTGCATCCAGTCGTAGTAGGCGCGATGCCGCGGGCTCAGCCGCCCGGGCGTGCGGATCCGGGCCAGCTCCTCGCGGACGCGGCGCATGTCGCTGCGGCGGAAGGCGTCGAGCGCCGCGCCGATCGACGGCACCTTGAGGCTCCCCCAGGCGAAGAGGGCGGCGGCCACCAGGTAGGCGAGGCCAAAGCCCCAGCGCCCCGCGACGAACGACGCGACGGCGGCGACCAGGCCGACGAGCGGCAGGACCCAGCGGAAGGGAGACGAGAGCACGGCGCGACGGCGTGGGGGTCAGGGGCTCCGCAGGCCGACGAGCGGCCACGTCCTCGACGGCGTCTCGCGGCCGGTGGCGCGCCGGTCCCGGGCGATCCGCCGCGCGAGCGGGTCGCCGCTCCCCTCGATGATGCGTCCGGTCTCCTGCCCGGTCATTCGTTCCAGCTCCGACCACGCGTCCACGGCCCGACCAGCCGGCCGCCGGCGGCGCCCGCCCCCCATGAGGCTAGCGCCGACCGTCGTGCCGTGACAAGCGCCGGGCGCCGCCGCGGCGGGCGCGCCGGCCGCGCTCACCACCAGCCGAGCGCCTTCCACCAGAGGAGACCGAGCCCGCCCCAGAGGAGGATGTTCGGCACGGAGGCCGCGAGCCCGATCTTCCACCACTGCCGCTGCGAGACGTACCCGGCGCCGAAGTAGATCGGCGCGGGCGTCGTGCCGAAGTGCGTGAGCGAGGCGTCGAGGTTCGAGGAGTACGCCAGGAGCAGGACGGCGAGGTAGGGCGGCGCGCCCGCGGCGAGCGTGACGACGAGGAACGGGATGTACATCGCCGTGACGTGCGCGGTGATGCTGGCGAAGCCGTAGTGCGCGTAGAAGTACACCAGCAGCAGGAGCGCGAGCGCGGCGCCCCACGGCCAGCCCGAGGCGACGTGGGCGGCGTAGCCGGCGAACCACTTCGTGAGCCCGGTCTCGCCGAGCATCTTCGCGAGCTGCACGAGGCCTCCGTACCAGATGAAGACGTCCCACGCGGCGCGCTCGGCGACGACGTCGCCCCAGCTCAGCACGCCGGTGACGAGGAGGACGGCGATGCCGAGGAGGGCGACGACGCTGTAGTCGATGTGGTGCCAGCCGGTCGTGAGCCAGAGCGAGAGGACGAGCGTGAAGGCGCCGAGCATCAGCTTCTCGGCGCGGGACATCGGCCCCATCTCCCGGAGCTGGCCGGACGCGAACTCGGCGGCGCCGGGAGTGCGCCGGACCTCGGGCGGGAACAGCCGGTAGACGACGAGCGGGACGAGCAGCAGTGCGGCGAGGCCGGGCACGATCGCGCCGAGCGCCCAGCGGCCGTAGCCGAGCTCGATGCCGGCCGTCTCGCGGGCGAAGCGCGAGATCAGCACGTTCGAGGCCTGGCCCGTCAGGAACATCGCGCAGACGATGACGTCCGTCTGATAGACCAGCGCCATGAGGAACGCACCGAGGCGGCGCGCCGTCGGACCGGGGCGCGAGTCGTACCCCTCGGCGATGCTCCGCGCGATCGGGAAGATGATGCCGCCGGCCCGCGCGCCGTTCGACGGGATGATCATCGCGAGCACGCCGTCGGTGCACGCGAGCGCGTAGGCGAGCCCGAGGGAGGTGTGGCCGAGCGCGCGGATGAAGAGGAGCGCGACGCGCCGGCCGAGCCCGGTCTTGATCATGCCGCGCGCGATCATGAACGCCGCGAGCACGAGCCAGACGATCGGGTCGGCGTACCCCGCCAGCGCCTGCGCCGGCGGCATCAGCCCGAGCAGCGTGGTCGCGATCGCGCCGAGCAGCACCATGGCGCCCCCCGGCAGCGGCTGGACGATCAGCCCGAGGATCGTGGCGACGAAGACGGCGAAGATGCCCCACGACGACGGCGTGATCCCGGCCGGCGCGGGGAGCGCCGCAGTCGCGAGGCCGGCGTCCAACACCACGGCCCAGCGGAGCCAGAGCGGGAGCTGTCGCTCGGGCGGCAGTGCGCCGACGGCGCTCTCCGGCGTCTGGCGATCGGGGAGGACGGTCGCGCCCACGTCTCGCTCCGGCAACGGGTTGGACGATGGGGATACGCGGGAGTGGGAGCGAACAGTCTACACATCGACGCGCCGGCGAACCAGGGGTGTAGCGCCGTCGGCGCCCGGAGGGATCATCGCCGCCGCGGGCGGGACGTGACGCGCGGCGCCTCGCGCCGGCGCTTTCGGCGCCGGCCCCACGCGTGCATCTTCCGCCGCCCATGAGCACGCCCGACGTCACGCCCGACCTGCCGCCGCCCGCGTGGCGCGCGATCCTGCGGCTGCTCGGCCGGCTGCCGCAGGGGGCACTGAGCCGCGGCTTCGGCCGGGTTTCGGACATCCTGCTGCCGACGTGGCTGCGGCGGCCGGTCATCGGCACGTTCGCCCGCGCCATGGGGATCGACGTCGCCGAGGCGGAGTTGCCGATCGTCGCCTACCCGACGCTCAACCACTTCTTCGTGCGCCGTCTGCGGCCGGGCGCGCGGACGTGGCCGGCGGAGCCGGACGTGGCGGCGTCGCCCGTCGATGGCGTGCTCGGCCAGTGCGGCGTGCTCGACCGCGGCCGGCTCGTGCAAGCGAAGGGGCGGTGGTACGATGCCGCGGCGCTCCTCGACGACGCCGGGGAGGCGAGCCGCTACCGCGACGGCGTGTTCGTCACGCTCTATCTCAGCCCGCGCCATTACCACCGCATCCACACGCCGACGCGCGGGGTGGTGGCCAAGGCGCGCCACATCCCGGGCGCGCTGCTCCCGGTCAACCGCGCGGCCGTGCTCCACGTCCCGAACCTCTTCCCGCGGAACGAGCGGATCGTCGCGTACGTCGACGGGCCGCTGGGCCGGATCGCGGTCGTGGCGGTCGGCGCCTACAACGTCGGCCGTATCTCGGTCGCGTTCGACGAGGCGTGGAACGCGCCGCCGGGCGAGGGCGGCTGGGTCACGAACCGCCCGGGCGCCCGCCCGCACACGCGCCGCTACGACCCGCCCGTCCCGGTCGAGGTGGGTCAGGAGATCATGGCGTTCCACCTCGGCTCGACGGTCGTGCTGCTCTTCGAGCCCGGCGTCGGTTCGCTCGTGGAGGGAGTACGCCCGGGGAGGGAAGTGCGGGTGATGTCTCTTATACACATATCCGAGCCCACCAGACACAGAGCGCTGGCGGAT
>JADGGV010000121.1 GCA_019689775.1 Gemmatimonadota bacterium | reverse complement strand
GGGCGGGCTGGGTGTGGCCGTGTCGACGGGCGCGACCTCGACGCCGGTGTCGGCGACGACGCGGCGGATCGTCGCCTCGACTTCGGCGGGGTCGGTGCCGGGGAGCATGCGGCAGTTGACCGTCGCCTGTGCGGTCTGCGGCAGCGCGTTGTCGGCGTGGCCGCCGTCGATGCGGGTGGCCACGCACGTGGTCCGGAGCTGGGCGTTGTAGAACGCCGAGCGGGCGGCGAGGCGCGCGGCGGCGGCGGAGTCGGGGGTGTCCGCAGCGCCTACGGCGCGCATGTCGGCGGCGACGTCGCCCTCGACGAGGCCGGCGGTGCGCGTGAAGTACGCGCGCGTCACCGGGTTGGTGCGGAACGGGAACCTGTAGGCGGCGACGCGGCCGAGCGCGGCCGCCAGCTCGTAGATGGCGTTGTCGTCGCGCGGCAGCGAGCTGTGGCCGCCGGGGTTGTGCGCGGTGAGGCGGAGCGAGTGGTAGACCTTCTCGGCCGCCTGCACGTCGAACGCGATCGGCTTGCCGCCGCGCAGCTCGCCGCCGCCCGCGTCGGCGTTGAGCGCGTAGGCGACGTCGAACAGCTCCTTGCGGTGCTCGAGCAGCCACTGCACGCCGTTGTAGCCGCCGCCGCCCTCCTCCCCCGCCGTGAGCGCCAGGATGTAGTCGCCGGCGGGGACGACGCCCTCGCGCTTCATCCGCAGCAGCGCGGCGACCCACGCCGCGTCGCCGTTCTTGACGTCGAGCGTGCCGCGGCCGTAGAAGTAGCCGTCCCGCTCGACCAGCCGGAACGGGTCGGTCCCCCAGTCCGATGCGCGCGCCTCGACCACGTCGAGGTGGCCGAGCAGCAGGATCGGCTTGCGCTTGCCGGCGCCGCGGTAGCGCACGACCAGGTTCTTGTTCCTGGCGTCGCGCCCGGTGTCGGGACCGACGATCTGCACGTCGGCGGCGGGGAAGCCCGCCGCGCGGAAGCGCGCGGCCAGCAGCTCGGCGGCCCGCGTCGTGCTCCCGGCGGAGTAGGCGGTGTTCGTCTCCACCAGCTCGCGCAGGATGTCGTGGCCGAGCTGGCGGTAGGAGGCGGGCGCCGTCTGCGCGGCGGGCCCCGTCTGTGCGGCGAGCGGGCCGGCGAGCAGCAGCGCCGCCGGCAGGGCGGAGAGCAGGGTTCGGTTTCGCATGCGGCGCACGATAGGGGCGGGCCAGCGGGGGCGCCAGAGGCGGGCCAGCCGGCGGCGTGGCTGCCCCCACCGGGCCGGCCGGCTTGCCGCGCCTCCGCGCGGCGGTGCACATTGCCGGTCGCACCGTCCGCTCGTCCCGTGGTCGCCACCCGCTGGCCAGCCCCCGTGGACTCTCGCGCCGAGCCGCCGGTGTGCCGCGCGCCGTGCCGCGCATCCGCCCCACGTAGCCGGGCCGCCGCGGGCGGTCGGGGCCGCAACCGGAGTGAGCCGTGACGCCCTGGGTACTGCTCCTGTTCACCGCGAACGTGGCGCTCTTCGTGGCCAGCTACGTCGCGCCGCAGATCATCGGCGCCCTCGCGCTGATCCCGGCGTTGGTCCCGGAGCGGCCGTGGACGCTGGTCACGTACGCGTTCCTGCACAGCGGCCCGGTGCATCTGCTCTTCAACATGCTGGGGCTGTACTTCTTCGGCCCGCGGCTGGAGGCCCGGCTGGGGGGACGCCACTTCGCGATCCTCTACTTCCTGAGCGGCCTGGGCGGCGCCGTGCTCACGTTCGTGCTGGCGCGGTACTCGCTGGTGGTGGGCGCCTCCGGCGCGATCCTCGGCGTGCTGGCCGGCTACGCCCGCTACTGGCCCGACGACCGCATCTACATCTGGGGGATCCTGCCGGTCAGCGCGCGGATGATGGTGCTCGGGCTCGCCGCACTCTCGATCTTCTCCGGCGTCACCGGCGCCGGCGCGGGCGTGGCCCACTTCGCGCACCTGGGCGGCATCCTCGCGGGGTGGCTGTACGTGGTCTGGCTCGACCGGCGGCATGCCGTAGCCGGCGCGAGCGCCGCCGCGCGCCGCCTGTTCACCTCCCGCCAGACCGTGGAACGGTGGCAGTCGATCCGCCTCGACCGGCTCCACGAGGTGAACCGCGCCGAGGCCGAGCGCGTGCTCGCCAAGCTCCGCGAGAGCGGGCCGACCTCGCTGACCCCGGCGGAGCGCGAGTTCCTCGACCGGATGGCGTCGGCGTAGCGCCGCGGCCGCGGCGCCGAACGGCTACGCGGGCCACGGCCCCGTCGCTCGGCGTGCCCGCGCCGGCCCTCCGTTCAGCGCGTGTCCGGCGCCGGGCCCTCCTCCACCGGCGCCCGGCTCGCCTCCACGGGCGCACGGGGACGCAGCACCCCGAGATACGCGCTCCACGGCCCGACCGCGTCCCGGTACTGCACGGCGAGCGTGCGGCTGATCTGCGCCAGATGCGTCAGGTCGTGCACGACCCACGCGCTCAGGAGCTGGCCGAGGGTCACGGCCCCGAAGTCGGGATGCCACCCCTGAAGCGCCAGGAGCGTCGCGTCCGGGGCGAGCGCCTCCAGCGCCTCGAGGTTGCGCGCCCGCGCCGCCTCGAACGCGTCCAGCACGGCGTCGAGCGACGCCCCCGCGAAGCGCTCGCGGAACCGCTCCCGCTCGACCTTCGGGAACGGTCGCTCCGCGCGCTCCAGGATCATGCGCACGCGGGGCCACCAGTCGTCGCCTTCGAGATCGGCCAGGTGGCAAGCGACGTCCCGGACGCTCCAGGCGCGCGGCCCTCCGGGAGCGTCCAGCCATTCCGCCGGGAGCCCGGGGAGCCAGGCACGCAGAACACCGGGCGTGCGCGCGAGCAGCGCCCGTGCGAGAACGGGATCGTAGTTCATCGTAGACTCCAGGGTCGTTCGTCTCGAGCCGCGGCGCCGTCGGGCCGGGGCCGGCCGCGTCCGCCTCCAGCGTGGCGGAGGTCCGCCGCCCCACGCTAACTCCGCTCGCGTCCCCGCGGATCCGCGACCGCTGGCGGCGCCGGCCGATGGCCGGCGGCGCGATGCGCCGCCGGCGTCCGCGGCGCGAATCCGGCAGACGGACCGGGACGTGCCCCGGGCCATCGGCGCCCGCCACGGCCCACGCGCGCGCCGCCCGCCGTCCTCCCTCGGACCCGGCGGGCGGCCGCTGCCCGAACGGAGGCCGCTCGACGTGCTGACCGTGTCCGCCCTGCTCGCCGTCGCCGTCGGCGTCGCGCTCGCGCTGGTGGCGTGGCACGTCGCGCGCCGGGTCGTGCGGCCGGCGCAGGTCGCCGCCGCGCAGCCGACGGCCGAGGTGGTCATGGAAGCGATGGCGGGGCTGTACGGTGTGCTGCTGGCGTTCATCCTGGCGGGGGCGTGGCAGCGGCTCGGAGACACGCGCGCAAACCTGGCGCTGGAGGCTAACGCGCTCGCCGATCTGCGGCGGACCGCGCGGCTCCTTCCCGCGCCGCTCGGCGACCGGCTCGGCGCGGAGGTCGAGGCGTATCGGGTACGGGCCGTGGAGGAGCTCCCACTCGCCGCGGACGGGCGCACGAGCCCGGCGGTGGACTCCACGCAGGAGCGGCTGTGGCGCACGCTGACAGACTTCGCGCCGGCAACGCCGGGGGAAAGCGCGCTCCAGTCGCACGCGTTCGACGCGCTCACCGAGCTGGAGGACCAGCGTCGCTTGCGGCTCGCGGCGCAGCGGCGGGCGCTCCCCCCACTCCTGTGGGTGATCCTGATCGGCGGCGCGGCGGCCGTGCTCGGGCTGGTCGCGGTCTCGAGCGCCGGCGAGCGTCTCCCGGCGCTCTACCTCGCGCTCCTCGCGGCCGTGATCTCGTTCGCGCTCTACGCGACGTACGCGATGGCGTACCCGTTGCGCAGCGGTCTGGCCACCGACCTGCTGCCGGCCCTCCGCGACGCCACGCCCGCTCCCACCGCTCATGCTCCGACGCCACCCGCGTCTCCAGGCCCGTCGGGCAGACGTCGTGACTGACGCGCGTACCGGTGCGCCGGGCGCGCGGCGCACCCGCGCCGCGGCGCCGGTGCCGCCCGAACCCATGGAGCCCGAGGAGTACGGCCTCTGACCGCCCCGCCCGATCGGGCGCGCCCCGCGTCGCCAGGGACCTAGCACGTACGCCGCGGCGGGGGCGCGGGCCGACGGGCCGCGAAGCTCCCGCGGCCGTCGGCCGGTCATCCGCGGCGCTGCCCGGCACGGCGCCGACCCGGCACCATTTCCGGCGGACGGGGTTACTGTCGTCCTAGCGCCCGGCGACGTCACCGTCGCCCGGCGCGCCGGTGTCGGCTCGTGCTGGAGGGAAGGTGATGACCGTCCGCCGCAGGATCCCGCTCTACATCGCGGGTTTCGTCGTCCTCGCTCTCGTCGCCCTCGTGGCGGCGCCGTTCCTGTTCCGGGACCGGATCGTGGCGCGCGTGCAGGCGGCGATCAACGACGCCGTCGACGCCCACGTCCAGTGGGGCGACATCGGCCTCTCCCTCTTCCACGACTTCCCGAACGTCACGCTGCGGCTCGACCGGCTCGCGGTCACCGGCGTCGGCCGGTTCCAGGGCGACACGCTGGCATCGGTGCCGCGCTTCCGCCTGGTCCTCGACCTGCGCAGCGTGCTCGGCGCGCTGCGCGGGACGGCGCCGGTCCTGGTGCGCTCCGTCGAGCTGGACCGGCCGGACGTGCGCCTCGTCGTGCTCGAGGACGGCACCGCCAACTGGAACATCCTCCGTGAGAGCGAGCAGCCCGCGAAGGAGACGGGCCGGCCGCTCGACCTGCGGCTCCAGGGCCTCGAGCTGCGCGGCGGCTCGATCTCCCTCGAGAACCGGCAGACCGGGCTGGTCGCGCGGGTCGGCGGGCTCGACGAGTCGCTCCGCGGCGATTTCCGCCAGCAGCGGTTCACGCTCCAGACGCGCACCGCCGCCGACACGGTGTCGCTGCGCTTCGCGGGCGTGCCGTACCTGAGCCGCGCCCGGCTGAACGTCCTCGCCGACCTCGACGTGGACGCGGGCGCGAAGCGGGTGACGATCCGCAAGAACGAGGTTCGGCTGAACGAGCTGCTCCTGGCGCTGACCGGCTCGCTGGCGGCCGGGCCCGACAGCAGCTTCGACGTCGACGTCACCTTCAAGGCGCCGCGCGCGGACTTCCGCGAGATCCTCTCGCTCGTGCCCGCCGTCTACACGCGCGACTTCGCGAACCTCCAGACCTCGGGCACGATGTCCGTCTCCGGCTGGGCTCGCGGGCGCTACGGGCCGCACGCGTTCCCGGCGCTCGCCGTCCAGGCGACGGTCGAGAACGGCACCTTCCGCTACCCGGACCTCCCGCTCCCCGCCCGCGACGTCGCGCTCGACGTGTCCATCACGAACCCCGGCGGCAGCGTGGACTCGACGGTGCTCGACGTGCGCCGCTTCCACGTGCGCGTCGGCAGCAACCCCGTGGACGGCGCGCTCGCCGTGCGCACGCCGGTCTCCGATCCCGACGTCGCGCTCCGTCTCGCCGGCACGCTCGACCTCGCCGACCTGCGGCGCACCGTCAAGCTCGAGAACGTCGAGCAGCTCGCCGGCACCATCGTCGCGGATGCGCGCATGCACGCCCGCGTCTCCGACGTGAACCAGCGGCGCTACGACCGCGTGAGCGCGGACGGCGGCGTGCGCGTCGCCGGGCTCGTGCTCCGCTCGAGGGACGTGCCGCACCCCGTGCAGATCGAGGAGGCCGCGCTGCGCCTCTCCCCGCAGCACGCGGAGCTGACCAGCTTCCGCGGCAAGATCGGCAAGAGCGACGTCGCCGCCAGCGGCTTCCTCGATAACCTCGTCGGCTACCTTTTCCACGACGAGCCGCTGCGCGGCCAGGCCAAGGTCGCGAGCGAGTTCGTCGACCTGAACGAGTGGCGGAGCGACGACGAGACCCGCGCGGTGCCGGTCCCCGCGAACCTCGACGTCGCGCTCGACGCCGCCGCGAAGCGGGTGAGCTACGGCACGCTCGACCTGCGCGATGCGCGCGGCTCGCTGCGCATCGAGGACCGGCGCGTCACGCTCCAGGACTTCACCGTGGCCATGCTCGGCGGCGCCGTCAGGCTGGCCGGCTTCTACGAGACGACGGACCCGGCGCGCCCGACGTTCGACCTCGACCTGCACGCCACCGACGTGGACGTGCCCTCGGCGGTCGCCGGCGTCGCCACGGTGCGGGCGTTCGCGCCGGTCGCGCTCTACGCGGAGGGGCGCGCCTCGGCGGACCTGAAGCTGAGCGGCGCGCTGGGCGAGGACATGATGCCGGTCCCGAGCGTGCTGTCCGGCCTCGGCTCGCTCCGCACGACCGGGCTCGCGCTCAAGGACTTCCCGCCGCTGGACCGGCTCGCCGACCTGCTCAAGGTCGACCTGCTGCGCGACCCCGGCTTCAAGGACCTCCGCTCCTCCTTCGAGATCCGCGACGGCAAGCTGATCGTGAAGCCGTTCGACGTCCACGTCGGCCAGGTCACGATGAACGTCTCGGGCGCGAACGGGATCGACCAGTCGCTCGACTACGCGCTCGCGCTCCAGCTCCCGCGCGCCGTCCTGGGCGCCGAGGCGAGCCGCGCGATCGCGGACCTGGTCGCCAGGACCGCGGGCAAGGCCGGCCTCGACCTCCAGGCCGCCGAGGCCGTCACGCTCGGCGTCCGGCTCGGCGGCACGATCAAGCAGCCCACGCTCGCCGCGAACCTGCGCGAGACGACCGGCGCGACCGCGGCCGCGATCCGCCAGGCCGTCACCGAGGCCGCCGGCGAGCGCGTCGACTCGCTGAAGGCGCGGGCGGACTCCGCCGCCGCCGAGGCGGCGCGCCGCGCCTCGGCCGAGGCGGCCCGCGTCCTCGCCGAGGCCGAGCAGGCCGCCGCCCGGATCCGCGAGCAGGCCCGCACCCTCGCCGAGACCGTCCGCGCCGGGGGCCACGCCCGCGCCGACTCGCTGGCCAGCCGCGCGGCGAACCCGCTCGCGCGCGTCGCCGCGCAGGCGGCCGCCGACAAGCTGCGCAAGGAGACCGACGCCCGCGCCGACCAGATCCTGCACGAGGCGAACGCCCGCGCGGACTCGCTGATCGCGCAGGCGCGGGCGAAGGCGGCGGCGGTTCAGCCGGTGCGGTAGGCATTCCACTATGTCTCCCGAAACCAGCACGCTCCTCGAGGGCGCCTTCGACGCCCGCTCGACGGGGTCCCGGGTCGACTACCGCATCCTCGCCCCGGCGGACCTCCGCCCCGACGAACGGCTGCCGCTCATCCTCCACCTGCACGGCGCGATGTCGTCGGCCGCGCAGTCGCTCGAGGCGGCCAGGTCGGTGTACGACGCCGCCTGGCGCCGGGGCACGCTGCCGCGCGCGATCGTCGCCTGCGCAAGCACGCCGACCGTCGGAGGGTTCTACATCGACCAGACCGATGGGCCACGGTGGGAGACGCTCGTGGCGCGCGAATTCCCCGAGGTGGTGGAGGAGCGCTTCCACGTCGGCGAGCGCCGCGCGGTGCTCGGCTCCTCGATGGGCGGCTACGGCGCGTTGAAGCTCGCCTTCCGCGAGCCGGAGCGGTACGCCGCCGTCGCGGCGCTGTGCCCGGCCGTTTTTCCGGCGGAGACGGCCGCCGCCGTGCCGGAGCGCAACCGGCCGTCGGTACTTGGTGAGCTGAACCAGGCGATGGGCGCGGACGAGGCGACCTACCGCCGCAACTCCGTGTACGGCATCGTCCGCTCGAACCTGGATCGGATCCGGGCGGCCGGACTCGGCATCTACGTCGACTGCGGCGACGCGGACGAGTTCGGGCTGCACGACGGCGCGGCGTTCCTCCACCGTCTCCTGACGGAATGCGCCGTGCCGCACGAGTTCCGTTCGGTCGCGGGCGCGGGGCACGCCGATCCGGGTGGAATCCGCCTGGCCGCGGCCGTCGACTTCCTCGGTCGCTGGCTCGTCTCCCGCTGACTTAGGATGGGGTGCGGACCCACTGTCGGGATCTGAGGCCGCGCCCGCACCGCACTGTCCGCCCCGCCGTACGCGCATGGACCTCGCCGACGGCGGGGCGGTGCGACGCCTGGTTCCGCGGTACGCCTCCATACGCGCATGGAACTCGCCGCTCGGGCCGCGACTATTACCCCGCGCCGCAGCAGCCATCCTCGACCGCGCGTCTCGCCCCCCTTGCGGAGGACGCCCCATGCGCCGGTGCACCCCCATCGCCGCGGTTCCCGCCTCGAGCCTCTGCGCCCTGCTCCTCCTCGCGCCCCCGGCCCGGGGGCAGACGCCCGACAGCGCCGTCGGCCGCGTCGTCGGCCGCATCCTCGACGACGAGAGCGGGCGGCCCGTTCCCGGAGTCAGCGTCACGCTGGACGGAGCCGGCGGCAGCCGCGTGACGGACGCGCAGGGCAATTTCCTGTTTCCCTCGGTTCCGCGCGGCATCCGCGAGCTGGTCGTCGAGCACCTCGGCTACGGCCGCGTCGCCCGGCTCGTGAACGTGCCCCCTGGCGAGACGGTGCAGGTGGACCTCCGCCTCGTCCCCGCCGCCATTGCCCTGGACTCGGTCGTGGTGCAGGTGACGATCCGCAACCCGGTGATGGAGCGCGGCGGTTACTACGACCGCAAGAAGGCCGGGTGGGGCTATTACCTCGAGGGCGTCGACCTCCGACGCGCATCGACCACGGATATCCTTCGCGGCGCGCCGCGCGTCGAGGTCGTGACCGGTCAGTCCGTGCTCGACCGCCGGGTCCGCGTCGTGGAGGTGGGCCCATACGGCCCCCAATACTGCGAGCCCGAGATCTACATCGACGGGCACTTCATCCGCGGTGGGGCCGACATGCTCGACGAGATCATCCAGCCGACCGACATCCAGGCGATCGAGGTCTACCGCGGCATGGACACGCCGCTCCAGTTCTTCCACGAGGCCGTCTTCAAGCCCTGCGGCGCCGTCCTGATCTGGACGAAGCGCTGAGGGCGACGGCCGCGCCGCCCGCCGGCCGCGGGGCCGCCGCCCGGCTCACCGCCGAGGCGCCGGTCGGCTCGCCCGCCCGACGGGCCGCGGGCGCCCGCCCCGGGCGCACCCCGTCCGCCTAGCCGCCCCGCGCCCCCACGCCGTGGTGCACCCAGCTCACCCACACCGCGACGAGC
>JADGGV010000818.1 GCA_019689775.1 Gemmatimonadota bacterium | reverse complement strand
CTTCGAGAACCGCGAGATCGCATGGCCATCACCAACCATGAACGCGTCGGCAAGGCGCTGCAACTCCTGCGGGACGGCCTCGCCCCGTTCATCGAGCGCGAGATGCGGAGCGTCTACGGCGAGCGCGCCGACCAGGAGGCGCGTCGCTTCGTCTCCGAGGACCGCCTGAACCTGACGAAGCCCGTCGCCCAGTGGGACATCGCCGCGCTGCTACGGCTCATGTGGGAGGCGTGGAACGACGTCTTCCGCCGGACCCTGGGCCAGGCGGAGCGCTCGCTCGTCAGCGAGCTACGGGAGGTGCGCAACCGTTGGGCGCACCAGCAGGCGTTCTCGGGCGACGACGCCTACCGCGCCCTCGATTCCGCGGGGCGCCTCCTCGCCGCGGTGAGCGCACCGCAGGCGGACGAGGTCGAGCGCTCGAAGATGGAGCTGCTGCGGATCCGCTTCGAGGAGCAGGCGCGGGCGGAGCGACGTCGCAGCGCCGGCACCGCCGTCGAGAGTCAGGTTACGGGCACGCTGAAGCCCTGGCGCGAGGTGGTGAGCCCGCACCGCGACGTCGCGAGTGGCGCCTACCAGCAGGCCGAGTTCGCGGCGGACCTGTGGCAGGTGCACCTGGGCGAGGGGGCGGCGGAGTACCGCGACCCGGTGGAGTTCTTCCGGCGCACGTACCTCACCGAATCGCTGCGCCAGCTCCTGGTCGGGGCGGTCCGTCGCCTCGCGGGCACCGGCGCGGCCGATCCGGTGGTGCAGCTCCAGACCAACTTCGGGGGCGGCAAGACGCACTCGATGCTGGCGCTCTACCACCTGTTCTCCGGCATCAGCCCCACGGAGCTGCCCGGCATCGACACGGTGCTCGCGCAGGCGGAGGTCTCCACGCTTCCCGCCGTGCGGCGGGTCGTGCTGGTCGGCAACAAGATCTCGCCCGGCAACCCGACGACGAAGCCGGACGGGACCGTGGTCCGCACGCTCTGGGGCGAGCTGGCCTGGCAGCTCGGCGGGCGGAAGGCGTACGAGCGCGTGCGCGCCGACGACGAGCGCGCCACCAATCCGGGCGACGCGCTCCGCGAGCTGTTCAACGAGTACGGCCCGTGCCTCGTGCTGATCGACGA
>JADGGV010000120.1 GCA_019689775.1 Gemmatimonadota bacterium | reverse complement strand
CGCCGCAGCACCTCCGCGCCACCGACCATGCCCCCGCGCCGTTTGCTCCACCCCCGCGCCCGCGCCGCGTACCTCCTTGCCGCCACGCTCGCGCTCGGCGCCGGCCCGGCGGCCGCGCAACGGCCGCCCGCCGACACGGCGACGGCGGGAGTCGCGCGGGCCGACACCGCCGCGGCGCGCCTCGCGGCCGCCGAGGCCGGGCCGGCGCGCTTCGCGCCCGGGCGCGACGTGTCGCTCGGGTTCGCCGCCACCGCGCACGCGCTCACCGCGCCCGCCCGCTGGGGCGCGCGCGAGTGGCTCGCCATCCCCACCGCGACGGCCGGGCTCGCCGCGCTCTCCCTCGCCGACGCGCGCGTCGACCACTTCGTCGACCGCGACCGTCGCGGCTTCAAGAACACGCTGCTCAACACGATCGAGCCGCTCGGCGCCGAGGCGTCGATCCCGATCGTCGTCGCGACCTACGTGGCCGGGATCGCGCTCGACCGGCCCGGCCTGCGCCGCACGGGCGTCGAGGCCGCCGCGAGCAGCGTGGCCGCCGCCGGCGTGATCACGCCGCTGCTCAAGAAGGCGGTCGGTCGGGCGCGCCCGCGCCAGCACCTGGGCAGCCATCACTTCGACCCGTTCGGCGGCGACGTCTCCTTCCCCTCCGGCCACACCACGCAGGCGTTCGCGATCGCGTCCGTGTTCGCCGCCGAGGCGCACCCGCTCTGGGCCCGCATCGCCGCCTACGGGCTCGCCAGCGGCGTCGGCGTCGCGCGCATGTACCACGGCGCCCACTTCGCCAGCGACGTGGCGGGCGGCGCGCTCATCGGCACGCTGGTCGGCCGCGGCGTCGTGCGCTTCGGCCGCTCGCGCGTGCGCGTCGCCCCCGCGGCCGGCGGCGCCGGCGTCGCGATCGCGTTCTGAGCCGGTCGCGCGCTGCGTCCGCATCTACGAAAATCTACGAATAGTGCGTCGTGGCGATGGCGCGTAGCTTGGCTCCTGCGCCCCTGACGGGACGAGATCCACGCCCATCTCGTCGGCGCGCTTTCCCCCACCGTGCGCGCCATCGGGAGGTCGGCCGAATGGACGCATCCGATCCGATCCTGCCGGGCGGCGGCCGCGCCGCGTCGGTCCTGCGCGACGTCCGCTGGGCCGACACCCCGCTCGGCCCGCCCGAGGAGTGGCCCGCCCACTGGCTCGCCGCGCTGCACCGCGCGCTCGACGCCTACCTCCCCGCGTGCGTGGCGCTCGGGCCGGAGCACGCGTTCCTGTGCAACGACGGCTTCCTCCCGCTCCGCGGCGCGAAGCCGCCGGCCGCGCTCGGCCTGCCGGCCGGGCGCGCCGCCGGGTGCGCCTGGGAGGCGCTCGCGCCGCTGCTCGAGCGCGTCCGGGCGACGGGCGAGCCCGCCGCGTCCGACGACGTGCTCTTCCACCTCGAGCGCGCCGGCTACATCGAGGAGACCTACTTCACGATCGCGTGCGACCCGGTGCGCGACGCGGCCGGGCAGGTCGACGGCGTGATCGCCGTCGCCATCGACCGGACGACGCGCGCGCTCGCGACGCGGCGGCTCGACCTCCTCCGGACGCTCATCACCCGCACGCTGCGCGCGAGGACGGAGGCCGAGGCGTGTCGGCTGGCCGCCGAGACGCTCGCGCTGTGGCCGCGCGAGCTGCCGTTCGCGCTCCTGTACCTGCTGGATGCCGGCGGGACGAAGGCGCGCTTCGCGGCGGCCGCCGGGCTGAGCTCGCGCCCCGCGCTGACGGCGCCGGCCGTCGTCGAGCTGACCGGCCGCGCCGCGGGCGTCGACCTCTGGAGGATCGGCCGCGCCGCCGAGGAGGGCGCGACCGTCGAGGTGGGTGGCGTCGAGGGGGTGCTCGATCCGGTGCTGCGGGACCCGTCGCTGACGCCGCGCACCGTCTTCGCCGTGCCGATCGCCGACCCGGCGGCCGACCGCGTGGCCGGCGTGCTGGTCGCGGGCGCGAACCGGTTCCGCCCGTCGGACGAGTCGCGCGCGCTCGCGGAGCTGGTCGCCAGCCAGCTCGCCGCGGCGATCGGGAACGCCCTCGCCAGCGAGCGGTCCCGGCGGCTGGCGGCCGAGGTCGCCGCGCTGGACCAGGCGAAGGTCCGGTTCTTCGAGAACCTCGGCGCCGACCTGCGCACCCCGCTCGAGGCGATCCTCGGCTGGGTCGAGCTGCTGCGCGAGCAGCGGCTCGACCGCCCTGGCACCGCGCTCGCCCTCGAGCTGATCGAGGAGAACGCCGCCGGCGCGCGCCGTCTCGTGGAGGACCTGGTCGACGCCGCCAGCCTCGTCACGGCACGGCTGCGCGTCGCCCACGAGCCGATCCTCACGCTGGCGCCGCTCGTCGAGCGCGTCGTGAAGTGGTTCCGGCCGGCGGCCGCGATGAAGCGCACCGAGCTGTCCGCGGCGGTCCACCTCGACGCCGGCCCGATCGTCGGCGACCGTGAACGGCTCCAGCAGGTGGTCTGGCACCTCGTCGCCAACGCGTTGCGCGCGGCGCCGCCGCACGGGCGCGTGCAGGTCCGCTGTGCGCGTGCGGGGAGCGTCGTCGAGCTCGTCGTCAGCGACACGGGGCCCGGCCTGGCGGCCACCGACGTGCCCGGCGTCTTCGACCGCTGGTGGCGGACCGGCGGGACGCCGCCTGCGGCCGGCGGCCTCGGGCTCTCGCTCGCGCGCGAGATCGTCGAGCTGCACGGTGGGACGATCGAGGTGGAGAGCGGTCGGCGGGGGCACGGCGTCACGTTCCGCGTGCGGCTGCCGGTCGCGACGATCGCGCCGCAGCAGAGCGCGGCGTGGGCGCCGTCCGCGCGGGAGAGCGGGCCGGGCGATGCCGCGCCGCGGGAGCCCCAGCCGCCGGCGGCCGGCGCCGGCTACCCCGCCGGGCTGCGGATCCTGCTGGTCGAGGATGACGCGGCGGCCGGGACCGCGATGCAGCGCCTGCTGGAGAGCCACGGCCACACGGTCCGGCTCGCGCGCAGCGCGTCCGACGCGGAGCGGGAGGGCGCCTCGTCGTACGACGTGCTGATCGTCGACCTCCAGCTCCCCGACGGCAGCGGGCTGGACCTGCTCCCGCGGCTGCGCGTGCGGGCCGGCGAGGAAGGGCCGAAAGAGGCGCCGCCGGCGATCGTGATGAGCGGCTTCGGCGGCTCGGTCGACCTCGACCGCTGCCGCTCCGCCGGCTTCACCGCCCACCTGGTCAAGCCGGTGACCGCCGGCGAGCTGCTGAACGTGATCGGCCGGGTCGCCCGGCCGGTCGGCGGGCCTCCCGCGAACTGACACCGGCCCCGCCCGTGCGACGACGGGCCGGGCCGGCGCCGGCGCTCAGAGCGCGCGGCGGTTGTTCGAGCGGTCCACGTCCGCCACGACCGTGTCCGGATCGACGACCACCTCCGACGGCCGCGTCGGCGTGACGAAGCGGATCGTCTGCGAGCGCTCGTGCCCCTCGAGCCGCCAGCGCGAGCCGCCGGCCTCGACCACGACCGGCATCCACGCCTCGCCCTGCCGCGTCACCTGCACCGTCGTCAGCCAGGTCCCGTCCGCCTGCCGCTCCGTGGTCGCGCTCGCCACCGCGTAATCGAGCGTCTTCGTCGTGCGGAACCACTCGTCGAAGAACCACCCCAGGTCTTGCCCGCTCGCCTCCTCCATCGCCGCGCGGAAGTCCGCGAGCGTCACGTGCCGCAGCTTGTTGCGGTCGTAGTAGAGGCGCAGCCCCTTCCGGAACGTCGCATCGCCGAGGTACGCCTGGAGCATGCGGTAGACGACGCTCGGCTTCGTGTACGTCATCGCGTCGTAGGTGTCGAAGTCGCGGAACTCCGCAGACGGGAGGTCGAGCGGCTGCGAGATGCCTCGCCGGTCCAGCTCGGCGACGGCCTGGAACGACCGGTCCCAGACGTCGGGCTGGCCGTGCGTCTGGAAGTACCAGTTCGTCTGGAACGACGTGAAGCCCTCGTCCAGGTAGCCTTCCTTCCACTCGTTGTTGGCCAGGATCCCCATCGTGTAGTTGTGGCCGACCTCGTGGAGGATCAGGCCCAGGCCCGCGCTGCCGTTCATCACCATCATCGGGAACTCGGTGCCGCCGCCCTCGATGCGGTGCACGTTGGTCATCTGCGGCCAGGCGAACTTGCCGTAGATCGAGTCCAGCCACGCGAGCGCGATCTTCGTGTTGTTCAGCGCCTTGCCGTGCGCCCACGATGTGTCGCCCGGCTGGTAGAGCACGTGGATGGCGATGTCGTTCCAGTGGCCGCCCTCGTAGGTGTAGTCCGGCGCCGTCGTCCACGCGAAGTTGTGCACCGCGTCGGCGCGCCAGCGTACCTGCTTGCGGCCGGCGGCGGCGGGCGTGCGGATCAGGCCGAGCCGCTCGGCGGGGCCCGGCGCGCCGTACGCATCGCGCTCGTAGAAGAGCGAGTCGGCGAAGCCGGGCGCAGCCGCGCGCTGCCATCCCGGGTCGCCCTCGACCGGCACGCCCGTCGCGCCCACGACCTGATCGTGCGCCAGGTCGAGGGTCACGTCGAAGTCCATGAACTCGCCGTAGAACTCGCCCTGCGGCAGCAGCGGCCGGACCGCCCAGCCCGTGCGGTCGTAGACGGCGACGATCGGGAACCACTGCGCGAAGTCGTAATGCCGCCCGCGCCGCCCCTGCCGCCGCGGCAGCGTCGAGGGGCGCGCGTCCCAGTCCAGGTCGACGGTCACGCTGTCGCCCGGCGCGAGCGGCCGCGCCAGCGGGATGGCGACGACGGTCGAGTCCGGCGCGCCGGGGTAGAGCGGCGTCACCGCGCGGCCGGCCACCTTCACGGACTTCAGCCGCTCGTACGCCCAGTCCTTCGGCCCCAGGTCCTGGAAGCGGCGTTCGCCGAACTCGAGCTCCCGCCGCGCCCACGCGCTGTTCGGCCGGAACGCGTTCAGGTGCAGGTTGAAGTAGAGCGTGTCCAGCCGGTCCGGCGACCGGTTCTGGTAGCGCATGCGCGCACGCCCGTGCAGCACCTCGGCGCGGTCGTCGAGCACCGCCTCGATGCGGTACGTGACCTTCTGCTGGAAGTACGGCGTCCCGGCCGGCGCCTGCGCCGCCAGCGGCGCGGCCGCCACGAGGCCGAGGAGGAACGGAAGTACGCGCATGAATCGTCCTGTTGAAGTGCCTGGCTCCCACGCCGGCGCCCGTGCCCCGGCGGAATCGTGCGGCGCGCTCACGGCG
Source organism: Gemmatimonadota bacterium (assembly GCA_019689775.1). Classification (GTDB taxonomy): domain Bacteria; phylum Gemmatimonadota; class Gemmatimonadetes; order Longimicrobiales; family RSA9; genus JADGGV01. The sequence continues at coordinate 3,942 of JADGGV010000120.1, read as the reverse complement.
TAGCGGCGAGTACGCCTTGGCGATCGTCGGCCCGGCTCACGGGGCCCGCCCGGGTCGGGCTCCGCCCGGACGGCGGAGCGGGGATCGGGCGGGCGCCTTCATCGCAGCGCCCTCGCGGAAAACGGTGAGCCGCCCGGGTGTCGGTCGATGCGGGCCGCCGCGGGGCGGCCCGGCGGCCCGCCGCCGGGCCGGCCGGACTGTGATCGGTGGGGGAATACTGCGGCCGGATCGGGGGCGCGCACAAGCGGCGCCGCGCCGCACAGGAACTTTCGCTGGCGCCCCGTGGTTCCAAGCTCTCCGTTCGACGGACCGACCTCGGAGGCCGGATGATGCGACTGTGGTTCGTGCTCTGCTGTACGCTCGCCCTCGCGGGCCCCGCCGCCGCGCAGGCCCCACGGCTGGCGCCGCCGAGGCTGGCCCTCGCGCCGGATGCGCGGCTGGCGCCGTTCCGCGCGCCGCACGCGCGCGCTCCGAACGTCCCGGTGCCCGGGTCGACGGCGGCCGCCACGCGCGACGGCCGGCGCGGCTCCGTGCCCGGCCTCGTCGCCGCCGGCATCCTCGGCGGCGGCGTCGGCCTCGTCGGCGGCGCGTTCGTCGGCGCCTGGGGCGGCGACTTCTCGTGCGACGACCGGGGGAACGCGGACGCGTGCGACGCGCCGGTCATCCTCGGCGCCATGTTCGGCGGCGTGGCGGGCGAGGCGCTCCTCCTGCCGCTCGCGGAGCACCTGGCCGGCGGCCGGCGCGGCCCGCTCGGCAAGGAGTTGCTGGTCTCGATCGCTCTCGCCGGCGCCGGGCTCGGGCTCCTCTGGCTCACCGACTTCGACGGGCCCACCGCGCCCGCGACCCTCGTGACCGTGCCGCTCGCCCAGCTCGTGGCGGTCACCGCGCTCGAGCGGCGCTGACGCCGGGGCGAGGCGCGGCGCCATCCGGCCGCGCGGGCCCGGCCGCCGCGCGCCGACCGACGCTCACGCCAGCACGCCGCGCCAGCGCTTCGGCTCGACCGCGTACCCCGGGAACACGCGCTCCAGGTGCCCGGCGCCGAGGTGGCGGGCCGCCAGCTCGGCGAAGACGTCGCGGAAGTCGGTCGTGACCGCCAGGTCGCGCGCCTCGTAGAGCTGCTCCGGCGCCAGCCCCGGCCACTCGGCCAGGACCCGGCCGCCGCGCACCTCGCCGCCCAGCACCAACATGCAATTCGCGTGGCCGTGGTCCGTGCCGCCCGAGCCGTTCTCCGCCACCGTGCGGCCGAACTCCGACATCGTGAGCACGACGACGTCGCCCATCCGGTCGCCGAGGTCGTCGTGGAACGCGCGCAGCCCCCGCGCCAGCTCGCCGAGCCGCCGCGCGAGCTGCCCGTCCGCGCCGCCCTGCGCGAAGTGCGTGTCCCAGCCGCCCACGCTCGCGAACGCGATCTCCACGCCGACATCCGCCTTGATGAGCTGCGCGATCTGCCGGAGCTGCCGCCCCAGCTCGCCCGGCGGATAGCTCACATTCGCCGCCGGCCGGTACTGCGACGGGTTCGCCGCCTTCAGGATCCGGATCGCCTCGAACGCGTCGTCGGCGGCACCGGAGACCGCGTCGCCCTCTTCCGTGTGATAGAGCGACGCGAATGCTGCCTCCAGCGACGGGTCGCGCCCGCCCGCCACGCCGAAGCGGTCCAGGTCCGCGATCGCCAGCGACGGGTGCGCGCCCCGCAGCGAGAGCGGCAGCTCTGCGCCGATGGCGACGCCGCGCAGCGCCGCCCGCGCCGGATACTCCGCCATCTTCGCCTGGCCGACGCGGTGATCCGCCGCGTGCAGCGCCGGGTTCTTCAGCGTGCGGCCATCGCACTCGGCGCACCCGCTCGACGTCTCGCGGAGGACGCGGTTCAACCAGCCGTCCCGCACCTGCCGGTTCCCCGGCGCCGCCCGCTCCATGTAGTCCTGCGCGTCGAAGTGCGAGCGCGTCGCGTCCGGCGAGCCGACCGCGTGCACGATCGCCAGCTCCCGCCGCTCGTAGAGGTCGTGCAGCGGGCGCAGCGCCGGGTTCAGCCCGAAGAAGCCGTCCAGGTCGATCGCCGAGCCCTCCGCGCCGGAGCGGGTCGGCGCCGCGATCGCGATCGAGGAGCGCCGCCGGTAGTACTCCTTCTCCCCGAACGGCACCACCATGCTCAGCCCGTCCACCGCGCCGCGCTGGAAGATGCACACGAGCGTCTTCTTCCGCGCCGCGCCCCGCGTCTCCGCCAGCAGCGACCGCGTCACGAACTCCGGTGGCGCGCCCAGCGCCAGCAACGCCAGCCCGCCATGCTTCAGGAACACCCGGCGGTTGATCATCGAGCCCCTCCTTGGTGGATTCGAGTGGGGGAGTGGAGGAGCGGGGGAGTGGGGGATTGCCGTGTCCCCCGCTCGTCCGCGCTCCCGCTCACCCGCTCCGCTGTCTATCGCCGCTGAAACTCCGGCGACCCGAGGATGAGTCCGGCCGCCCGCGCGGCTCGCGCCGCGGGCGAGGTGGCGGGCTCCCGGTCCAGCTCGGCGCGCACCGTCGCCTGGAGCGCGCGCGTGTCCTGCCCGGGAAGCAGCGCCGCCGCCAGCGCCGGCACCGGATCCCCGCCGTCCGCCGGGAGGAAGCGCGTGCCGTCCACGCGCACGCCGGCGAGCCGCCCCGAGGCCAGCGCCAGCGCGAAGTTCATCCGGTTCAGCATGGCGCCGCTGTTCACCCACTCCTCGGACGCCGCCGGGTACCCCGTCGGCGCCAGCTCGCCGTACGGCGCCTGCCCCAGCGTCCGCAGCGTCTGGAGCGGGCCGCGCGCGAGCCCGACCTCCGCCCCCGTCGCCCGCAGCGCGCTCGCCACCAGCTCCAGCGGCGTCTTCACCTTCGCGCGGTACGCCTCCGGCGCGTACAGCTCCGGCGCCGTGAACAGCGTCCGCGTCACCTCGCGCAAATCGCCGCCGGTCTCCAGGAACACCCGCGCCAGCCGGTCCACCAGCGCCGGCGGCGGATCGTCCGAGACGAAGCGCACCGCTAGCTTCCGCGCGATGTGCCGCGCCGTCGCCGGGCTCGTCGCCAGCCGGTGCAGCACCTCGAGCCCCTCCGCCTCGCCGTGGCTGCGCAGCGGCGCCCCCAGCACCACCTTCTCCCCCTTGTCGTGCATCTCCGGGCGGAACACGAAGCGCAGCCCGTCGGCGCCGGCCGTGCCGTCCGCGTCGCCCCCGCCGCGCGGCGGCAACGCACCACGCGCCGCCCGCCTCGGCCCACTCGCCAGCCGCGCCGCCCCGGCGCGCGGGCCCGGCCGCTGGATCGTCCACCCCGTGAACGCCCGCGCCACCGCGATCACGTCCTGCTGTGTGTAGCCGCCGTCCACGCCCAGCGTGTGCAGCTCCATCAGCTCCCGCGCGTAGTTCTCGTTCAGCCCCGGCGTCCGCTTGCCCATCTGCTCCGCCGCCCGCCGGAGCCGCTCGAGCTGCTCCGGCCTCAGCCGCCCCTCGTCCACCAACCGCTGCTGCTCCGCCGGGCTCAGCGCCGCAAACGCCCGCAGCCGCGCCCGCGGCCGCGCGATCCGCGGGTCCGTCGTGTCCGGCGCCGAGTTCTGCCAGTTGTCGAGGTAGAACAGCATCGCCGGATGCCGCGCCGTCGCCCGCAGCATGTCCTCGAACTTCCCGAAGACGTACGGCCGGATCGCCTCCCGCTCGTACGCCGCCACCAGGTACCGGTCCAGCCCCTTCCCCACGAACACGTTGAAGTGGTTGAACCAGAAGTCCGTCATCACCTCCTCGAGCTGCCGCTCCGAGTAGACCGCCCGCACCAGCTTCGCCGCCGAAACCTGCGCCGCGAGCTGCCCGGGCCGCGCACCCGGCGGCAGCGCGCGCCGCGCCAGCGCCGAGTCCGGCGCCGCGAACCCCGCCGCATCCCGCGCCTCCAGGCGACGCCGCACGCGCCGCCCGCCGGCCATGGCACTGTCCGCGGCCC
>JADGGV010000817.1 GCA_019689775.1 Gemmatimonadota bacterium | reverse complement strand
GCCCCGACGAGACCACTCCCCCCGCCTCTCTCCTCGAGGCGCTCGCCCGCACCATCCCCATCGCCGACATCGACGAGCTGTGGCTCTTCCCGCCCCGCCGCGTCGGGGCCGCCGACAGCACCGTCGTCGTCGTCGCGGCCTTCGACGACGACCCCGCACGACGCCGCGTCCTCACCGCCCGCTTCTCCGTCACCCGCGGCGCGAAGGGCCAGCCCGTCCTCCAGCAGGACCTCGCCGAGCACGGCGCCGCCCCCGCCGACCGCATCCCGCGCCTCGTCGACGGCGTCCTCCGCCGCCTCGACGAGCCCGCCGACGCCGCGCCGGTCCATCTCCGCGTCGGCGGCTCCGAGGAGCGCTGGGCGCAGGCGGTCGCGGGGCTCGACGGGTAGGCCGGCGCCGGGGCGCGGGCCGCGGCACGCGGATGAGCGTCCGCGGGCCCTCCGCGGCTTTTCGTGCAACTCCGCGCTCTTCACGTGAGACCCCCTCGTTCCGGGAGCGTGCGGACGCCCCGGGCGCGAGCGAGCGGTCCCGCACCCCGGGCGCCGCGTTACCGCCCGCCGACCCCGTTGCGGCTGGCGGCGAAGTTGGCTATTAATAATCATTCTCATCTTGCCCGCCCGGAGGAAGCGCATGGCGTACATTCACCTCTTCCGTCGGTACCTGCGCGACCAGGGACTGCCGATCACGCAGCAGCGGGAGGCGGTCGCGGACGTGGTGTTCTCGAGCGACGAGCATCTGTCGGTGGAGGAGATCGAGGCGGCGCTGCGGCAGCGGGGCGAGCGGATCGGGAAGGCGACGATCTACCGGACGCTGGAGATGCTGGTGAAGAGCGGGCTGGTGGCGGAGCGCGACTTCGGGGAGGGGTTCAAGCGCTACGAGCACCTGTTCGGGCAGTCGCCGATGCACGAGCACCTGATCTGCACGGAGTGCGGGAAGGTCTCGAAGCTGGAGAGCGCGGAGCTGGCGCGGATGCAGGAGGAGGCGGCGAGGCGGGCGGGGTTCCAGCCGGCGCGCTACCGCCTGGAGATCTACGGGCTGTGCGCGGAGTGCCAGGCGGCGGGGCGGACGCTGGAGTGGGAGGGGCTGACCTGCCCGATCGAGACGCTGGAAGC
>JADGGV010000816.1 GCA_019689775.1 Gemmatimonadota bacterium | reverse complement strand
GGCCGAACGTCCCCACCCACACCGACGTGTCCGCCGCCCGCGCCACCACCAGCACCTGCGTCCCCCACACCGAGCTGTCCGGCAGCGGCGGCGGCTCCGGCGTCGGCGCCTGCGCCGCCGACGGGCCGATCGGACGCCGCACCGGCGGCCCGCCGCCGGACGAGCACGCCGCGAGCGCCAGCACCAGGACGACCGCGAATCGACAGGACGAAGTACGCATCAGAAGAAGAGCCTCCGCTCCGAGTACTGCGCCCATTGCGTCGGGGTCTCCCACACCCGCACGTACAGCACGGCCTCGCTCATCTCGGCCGGCAACCGCCGCTTCAGCTCGTCGTAGAAGTAGCGCGCCTGGTTCTCCGCCGACGGCTCCACTTCCGTGAACGGCGGCAGCTCGTTCAGGTTCTCGTGGTCGAGCCGCTCGGCCAACGCCCGCAACTCCCGCTTCACGTCCACGAAGTCGAACGCGATCCCCGCCTCGTTCAACTCCTCCGCCACGAGCGCCACCTCGACCACGTAGTGGTGCCCGTGCAGCCGCTCGCACTTCCCCTTGTATTTCCGCAGATAATGCGCACTGTCGTAGTGCGCCTCGACGCTCACGATGTACATGCCCACTCCTCAGGCGCGCTCCAGCAACACGTTCCGCACGTCGACCTCCGCCGGACGCGTGATCGCGTAGATCACCGCGTCCGCCACCGCTCCGGCCGGAAGCATCGCCTCCCGCGGCGGCAGCGACGGATGCCGCTCCACGTCCACCGCGTCCCACAGCGGCGTGTCCGTCGCCGCCGGCTCGATCAGCGTCGCGCGCACGCCCCTCCCCCGCAGCTCCGCGTCCAGCACCGCGTGCAAGCCGCGAACCCCGAACTTCGACGCCGAGTACGCGCCGTTGTGCGGGAACGCCTGCCGCCCCGCCACCGAGCCGATCGTCACGATGTGGCCGCGCCGCCGCCGCAGCATCCCCGGCAGGAACGCCCGGATCAGCAGGAACGGCCCCCGCAGGTTCACCGCGATCTGCCGGTCGAACGACTCCGGCGACGTCGCCTCGAGCGGCGCCAGCTCGAACGCGCCCGCCGCATTGACCAGCACGTCCGGGCCCTCCGCCGCCACCCCCCGCAC
>JADGGV010000815.1 GCA_019689775.1 Gemmatimonadota bacterium | reverse complement strand
CCTCGAACATGTCCGGCATCACATCCCGCCCCATGGCATCGCTGAACAGCGCCCCCCGCAGCATCGCCGCCGCCACCGCCGGATCCAGCTCCGGGTCCGCCAGCCCCACCTCCTTCAGCCGCGTCAGATACCGCTTCAGCACCGCCGTCACCTGCCGCGGGTGCTCCGCCGCGAACCCGGTCAGGTCCCCATGCTCCTCCATCTCCCCCATGCACGTGCGGATGAACGCCCGCGCCCGGTACAGATGCTCCAGGTGCGCCGCCGCCCACGCCGTCAGCTCCCGCTCCGGGTCCCGCGGCTCCTCCGGCAACGGCGGCACCAGCTCCCGCCGGCCATACGCCAGCACCGCCTCCCGGATCAACTCCCACTTCGAGCCGAAATGCCGGAACAGCGTCACCTCGTTGACGCCCGCCTCCTGGGCGATGCGCCGCGTGGTGGCCCCCCGGTAGCCCGTCTCGCTGAAGACACGGGCGGCGGCCGCGATCAGCCTGGCTCGCACGTCCATACGTCGGGAACGTATCCCTGGTTGCGGCGCCCTGCAAGCAGGTGCTTGCATGCGACGCCGGCGACGAACGACCAGCACGCTCCGCGCCCAACCCGCCACACGCCACGCGGGTTCCCGGCGCCCGACGCCTCCGCAGCACCGTGCGGGCCGACCAGCGGACGGGCCGGCGCGGCGGCCGTGCCGGGGGCCGCCGTTGCGCGGGTCGGGGTTCCGTGTCGATCTTCGGGAGGGTAGACCGGCGGCCGGTCGGGCCGCAGCGGTGACACCTCGAGTGGAGCGATCCGGGTGATCACGCCGTTCGTCTTCGTTCTGTTGCTGGTCTTCGGGATGCCGTTTGCCCGGGCGCTGGCGAAGCGCCTCGAGGGGAGCGGGGCGATCCGCGGCGACGAGCTTCTGGCGCTGCGGCGGCTGCTGGAGGCCGCGGAGCAGCGGGCGCAGGACGCGGATCAGCGGGTGAACCAGTTGGAGGAGCGGGTCGACTTCCTGGAGAAGCTGCTTCAGGCGCCGCGGCAGGGCGGCGCGCTCCCGCCGGAGTAGCGCCGGGCGGTTGGCCGGCGCCGGATCGACGCAGCGCCCCCCGGCCCCCCACCCCGGGCCGGGGGGCGGCGGGG
>JADGGV010000119.1 GCA_019689775.1 Gemmatimonadota bacterium | reverse complement strand
CTGTCCTCACCGCCCGCCGTCGAACCCGCAGTTCCCGCCCGCGGTCCCCCCTCACCCCCGCGCCGCCGCCCCCGGCCTCGGCTCCGCCACCGGCACGGTGAAGTGGAACGTGCTGCCGGCGCCGGGCTCGCTCTCGACCCAGACGCGGCCGCCGTGCGCCTCGACGATCCCCTTCGTGATGGCGAGGCCGAGGCCGGCGCCGCCGCGGCCGGTGCGCCGCGCTTGCCAGAACCAGTCGAAGAGGTGGGGCAGGTGCTCGCACGGGATCCCGGTGCCGGTGTCGGCGACGGAGCAGACGACCTCGCCGTCGCCGGGCGTGGTGGCGACGGTGATGCGGCCGCCGGCCGGCGTGAACTTGATGGCGTTGCCGATGAGGTTGGAGAAGACCTGGACGATGCGTGCGCGGTCGGCGTAGATCGCGACGGGCCTCTCGGGCGGGCGCACCTCCAGCTCCAGCTCCTTGCCGCTGGCGAGTGGGCCCATGAGGCCGCCGACCTCGGCGAGGATCGACTCGAGCGACTCGGCGGCGCGGTCGAGCACGAGGTGTCCGGCCTCGAGGCGCTTGACCTCGAGCAGGTCGTCGACCAGCCGCTCCATCTGGGCGGCCGACTGGCGGATCCCCTCGAGGTACACCCAGGGCTCCTGCCCGCGCTGCTCGGGCGGGAGGTGCTTGAGGAGCAGGCTGGTGCCGATGCGGATGGCGCTGAGCGGGTTGCCGAGGTCGTGCGAGACGACGGCGAGGACGTCGTCGCGCGCGCGGACGGCCTGCTGCGCCTCGCGGTAGAGGCGCGCGTTGTCGACGGCGAGCGCGGCGCGGAGCGCCAGCTCCTGGGCGAGCGCGAGGTCGTCCTCGGCGTGCAGCGTGCTCGAGCGGAAGAAGCCGACCGCGCCGAGCGTGCTGCCGCGGGCGACGAGCGGCACGACGATGGCCGAGCGCATCCCGAGCGCGCGCAGGAGCTCGAGGTGCTCGGCGTCGCCGGCGATGGCCTCGAGGAGCGCCTCGGGGACCTCGGCGATGAACTCCGGCTCGCCGGTCTCGAGGACGCGCAGCGCGGGGTGGGAGCGGCGGGATGCGTCGACGGGGTAGCGCGCCAGGCGGTCGAGCAGCTCCTGGCCCCGCGGGTCCGCGTGCGCCACGGCGACGCGCCGCGTCGTGCCGTCCTTGGCCACGCCGTAGACGACGCACCAGTCGGCGAGCGTCGGCACGGAGAGGCGGGCGACGGCGCCGAGCGTCGTGTCGTAGTCGAGCGAGGCGGCGAGCAGCGCGCCGGCGCGGGCCAGGAACGACTGCGCGCGCTCCTGGCGCTTGCGCTCCGTGATGTCGCGCAGCACCACCGTGTAGATGTGGCCGTCCTCGACCTTCAGCCGCGAGATCGACGCCTCGGCGGGGAACTCCTCGCCATTCTTGCGGCGACCGGTGATCTCGCCCCGCTCGGCCATCCGCCGGGCGGTGACGTCGGATCGCCCGAAGTTGCGGACGTGCTGCCGGTGGACGGCGTGAAAGCGCTCCGGCAGGAGCAAGGAGAGCGGCTGCCCGAGCACCTCCGCCTCGGTGTAGCCGAAGATGTCCTCCGCGCCGTGGTTGAAGTGGAGGATGCGCTGCTCCTCGTCGACCGAGATGATCGCGTCGGAGGCGATGGAGACGATGCCGGCGAACTTCGCCTCGGAGAGGCGGAGCGCGCGCTCGATCTCGCGCGCCTCCGTGATGTCGCGCGCCTCCTTGACGATCGACTCGACGTTGCCCGCCTCGTCGTGGACCGGCTTGAGCGAGAAGTCGACGGCGATCCGCCGGCCGTCCGCGCGCACGTGCTCGGTCTCGAAGCGCACGAACTCGCCGGCGGCGGCGCGCGCGAGCGCGCCGCGCAGCGCCGGCTCCAGCTCGGCGGGCCACCACGGCGCCTCCCAGAACGGTCGGCCGACCACGTCCTCGCGCCGCACCGCCGCCAGCTCGAGCGACGAGCGGTTCGCCTCCAGCAGTGTGCCGTCCGGCGCGAGCAGCCCCATGAACTCGAACGCGCGGTCGAACGCGGCGCGCACGAGACGGTCGGTCTCGCCCGTCGCGGTCGCGGGTCGGCGCGTCGGTTCCAGCGCGTTCTCCGGTCGGGCCACGTCTCGAGGTCGGGTTCGGGATCGTCCGGTCGGGACGACGATTACAGGCCTGTGCTCCATTATACCGCCGCGCCGCGTGGCGGTTCACGCGCGGAGCCCCGCCGAGCCGGGGCGGCTCGGCGGGGCTCGTCGCCGGCGTGGGCGCGAGCGCGGGCGACGTCGCCTCGCGCTAATCGGCCTTCAGCAACCCCGTCTTCAGCGCGAAGCGCACCAGCTCGGAGCGGTGCGTCAGCCCGAGCTTCTCCATGATGCGGGAGCGGTACGTGTCGACCGTCTTCGGCGAGATGAACAGCTTCTCGCCGATCTCGCTGGAGCTGAAGCCCTCGGCGGTGTAGGCCATGACGTCGCGCTCGCGCTCCGTGAGCCGCTCGAGCGGGTCGGCCTCGTGCGGCGTCTCGCGCTGCACCCGGTACCCCTTGAGCAGCAGCCGCGCGGCCGACGGGTAGAGGAAGACCTCGCCCTTGGCGACCGTGCGGATCGCGTGGCTCAGGTCCTGGTCCGCGCTCGTCTTGTGCACGTAGCCGGAGCCGCCCGCCTCGAGCACCGGGAGCAGGTACTCCTCCTCGGCGTGCATCGTCAGCACGAGCACCTTCGAGCCGATGCCGAGCGCGTTGATCTGCCGCGTCGCCTCCAGCCCGTCCATGCCGGGCATGGACACGTCCATGATGACGACGTCGGGCTTGAGCGTCTTCGCGCGCTCGACCGCCTCCTCGCCCGTGCCCGCCTCCCCGACGACGCGCATGTCGTCCTCGGCGTTCAGCAGCGCCTTGAGCCCCGCCCGCAGCACGGTGTGGTCGTCTACCAGTAGGATGCGAATGACGTCGGACATGGCTCAGCTCGTCGCGTTGACGGGGATCTCGACGCGGACCGTGGTGCCCGCGCCCGGCTCGCTTTCCACATATACCCGGCCACCCACGTAGGTGGCCCGTTCCTGCATGCCGAAGAGGCCGAGCCCCTTGTCCTTCGAGCTCATCACCTCGCCGACCGAGAAGCCGCGGCCGTCGTCCTCGACGGAGGCGCAGACGGCGGCCGGCGCGCGCCACAGCCGCACCCGCACGTGGCGGGCCCCCGAGTGGCGCGACGCGTTCGAGATCGCCTCCTGCACGATGCGGTACAGCGCCAGCTCGGCTTCGGGCGAGAGCGGCAGCGTCGCGGCATCGGCCTCGACCGCGATCTTCGGTCCGCCCATCTCCTCGACGTTCCGCGCGTGCGAGCGGATCGCCGCCAGCAGGCCGAGCACGTCCAGTGCCGGCGGGCGCAGCCCGCGCGCGTACATCCGCACCCGCTCCGTGGCCTCGACCAGCGACTTGCGCACGCCGTCCAGCAGCTCCTCGCGCAGCGCCGGCTCCTTCGCCGCCCGCGCGATTTGGAGCTGCACCGCCAGCCCGGCCAGCACCTGCGCCGTGTCGTCGTGTAGCTCGCGCGCGATCCGCTTGCGCTCCTCCTCCGCTGCGTCCTGCGCCCGGACCGCCACGTCGCGCAGGCGACGACGGTAGTTGGCCAGCCCGTCGAGCATGGCGTTGAACGCGCGGATGACGCGCTCCATCTCCTTGTCCGCCAGCGGCGAGAGCGGCACCCGCGTGTCCAGCTCGCCGACGCCCGCGTGCGCCGTCGCGCGCTCCAGGTCGTGCAGCGGCGCGAGCGCGACCTTCAGGATGAGCGCGTTCACCGCGGCGCTCACGAGCGCCCAGGCCGCGACCAGCGCCAGCGCCCGCTCGAGCAGCGTCCCGTTCAGCCCGGTGCCGAGCGCCTGCGCCACGAGCACCGTCCCGAGCACCGCGCCCAGCGCGGCGATCGCGACGTTGGCCAGCAGGATCTTGTAGAAGAGCGGAAACCGCAGCAACGGCCGCAAGATCCGCCGGAGGACGCCTCGCCGCGCCACCTGCGCTTCCCTCCGCTCACCGACCGGCAAGCCGACCTCGTTGCCCCAGAGCCCAACCGTAGCCATGCCCCAAGGATACCCGCGCGTGGGGAGCCCCTCTGCCGGGCAGCCGCTGAAGTCGTGTGGGGAAATCCCCTACGCGCCGCGGGCCTTCCGCGATTCCGTACAGCGAATCGGCGACCTTCCCACATCCCGACGGAGAATCCTCCGACAGATCGACGGGCTGGCGCGGCCTAACTTCGGCTCGCATGGAGGGGGTGCCTCGGTGGGTCGGCGACCGCGGAGGCCCGGGGCGTCGGGGCGGCGCGGGCCCGGACGCCGCGCCCGCCCCCGTCGTTGACGGCTTCAACATCGAGGTGGTGCATGTACCGGCGGGTTGTCCTCGCGACCGACGGATCGTCGACGGGCTGGGGCGCCGTCCGCTTCGCCGCCGCGCTGGCCCGGCGGACCGGCGCGCAGGTCCACGCGGTCGCGGTGCTGGAGCCGCTCGTCGCCACGGGAGGCCGGCTTCAGGAGCAGCTCCCGCACGCCGGCGAGCTCGACCGCGCGCGCGCCGACGAGCTGCGCGGCCGCGCGCTGCGGCAGCTCCAGGGCGCGCCCGGCGCCGCCGCCTGGCCGCTCGAGATCCGGCGCGGCTGGGCCGGCGGTGCGATCGCGCACTTCGCGCGCGAGGTGGGCGCCGACCTCATCGTCATGGGGCGCGCCTCGCGCTCCTCCCGCGTCTCCGGCGGGATCCCGCTGGCCGCCGAGGTGCTCGGCCTCAGCGCCACGCCGGTGCTCGCCGCGGTCCCCGACCTCTCCGGGCTGCCGACCTCCGCCGTCGCGGCCGTGGACTTCGGCCCCGCCGGCGTCGAGGCGGTGCGCTACGCCCTCGGCGTACTCGGCTCGCCCGCGCGCCTCCGCCTCGTCCACGCCGCGCCGCGCTTCGACTTCCCCGCCGCGCTCCTCTGGGGCTGGAACGAAAGTTACAGTCGGGAGGCGCCCGCGGAACTCGAGCGCCTCGCCGCCGACCTCGGCGCCGGCCCCAACGTCGAGCTGACCACCGAGGTGGCGCAGGGCGATCCCGCCGGCGTGCTCCTGAGCCGCGCCAGCGGCGGCGCTGCCGACCTGCTCGTGCTCGGCGGACAGGGCTATTGCTACCGCGGCCGCGTCCTCGTCGGCGGGATCGCGCCCACGCTGCTCCGCGCCGCGCCCTGCTCCGTCCTGCTCGTCCCGCCGGGCGACGCGCTGGCGCAACCGGAGCTCGGGACCGGCGCCGGCGCGGCCGCGTTCGCGCAGCAGCCGTGAGGCGAGCCGCGGCGCACGCCGCGGCCGGCGGCGAGCCCGGGACCGCCCCGGCTCACCCGTTCGCGGGAGGACCCATGACCCCGGCCGTTCCCGTCCGCTTCCGGGAGCTCGACCGCCCCGAGATCGACCGCATCCTCGCGCGCAACGAGGTCGGCCGCATCGCCTACACCATGGGCGAGGACGTCTTCGTCGCGCCCGTCCACTACGTCTACGACGATCCGTGGATTTACGGCCGCTCGACCCGCGGCGACAAGCTCGAGGCCACGCGCGCCCACTGGCGCGTCGCCTTCGAGGTCGACGAGATCGACGGCCCGCTCGACTGGCGCAGCGTCGTCGTCCGCGGCGGCCTCTACGTCCTCAGCCCCGCCTGGAGCGAGCCCGATCGGAAGGCGTGGGAGCGCGCCATGCACGCGCTGCGCTCGCGCTTCCCGGAGGCGTTCACCGACGAGGACCCGGTCGCGTTCCGCGACATCCTCTTCGGCATCGCGGTCCAGGAGATCACCGGCCGCGCCGCCAGCTCGGGCTGAGACGACGTCCGCCCGATCCCGTCTCGCTTGCGCTCCCGCTCCCGGGCCTTCGGGAGCGTCAGCGAAAGCCGGAGCGGGAACGGCCGCCAGCCTCACCGGACCGGTCATAAGACGCGCCGGCCCGCACCCCGCGGGCCGCTGTGGGGGTATTCCCTACACGCGGCGCCCCGCTCCCCCGCCCGGCGTCCTCCGTTCTCCGACAGAAAACGCCGCCGCCGCGCGCTAAGCTGTGCGATCCGACGAGAGATCCGACGCCGCCGGCCGGCCGGACGGGGCCCGGCCGCCGGTGGCGCCGCCCAGACCGGAGACCGCGATGCTCCGCTCGATCCTGGTGCCGCTCGACGGCTCGATGTTCGCCGAGCACGCGCTGCCCTACGCCCTGCTGCTGGCGCGCCAGTTCGGCGCGCGGCTGCGGCTCGTGCAGGCGCACGAGCCGCCCGTGCCGATCGAGTATGCCGCGGAGCTGCCCACGGCGTTCTACGAGGACGAAGCCATGCGCGAGCGGGAGTGGCAGGCGCTCCAGGCGCTGGCGATGTCGCTCGCACGGAACTGGGGCGTGACGGCGACGCCGCGGCGCCGCGACGGCGAGCCGGTGGCCGCGCTGGCCCGCGAGGTGATCGACGCCGACGCGGACATGGTCGTCATGAGCACGCACGGGCGCGGCCCGCTCGCGCGCGCCTGGCTCGGGAGCGTGGCGGACGGGCTGCTCCGGGCCGTGCGCGTCCCGCTGCTCCTCGTGCGGCCGCGCGGCGAGGCGGTCGAGCGCGCGCCCCGCGGGCCGCTCCGCTCGATCCTGGTGCCGCTCGACGGTTCGTCGCTCTCGGAGCGGGTGCTCGAGCACGCCGTGCCGCTGGCGGTCCGGAGCCATTCACGCCTCATGCTGCTGCGGACGATCCCCGCGTCGGTGCCGGGGCCGGCGCCGCACGCGTTCGCCGGCGGCGGGGTGGCCGAGAGCGATGCGGTGGTCGGGCAGCTCCGCGTGGAGGCCCGCCACGCGCTCGAGCGGGTGGCCGCGCGACTCGACGTCGCGGCCGATTGCGTGGTCGTGCCCGCCGCCTCGCCCGCCACCGGGATCCTCGACTACGCGGCGCGCAAGGACGTGGACCTCATCGCCATGTCGACGCACGGCTACGGCGGCTTCACCCGTCTGCTCCACGGCAGCGTGGCGGACAAGGTGATCCGCGGCGCGAGCACGGCGGTGCTCGTCGTGCGGCCGGAAGGCGGCTGAGCATGGCCCGCACGCTCCCGCTCCCCCGGCCGGCCGCCCGCGGCCGCGAAACGCTCGACCCGGTGCTGCGGCCGCGCACGATCGCCGTCGTCGGCGCGTCCCGCTCGCGCGACACGATCGGCCACAAGGTCCTCGCCAACCTCGTCGACCAGGGCTTCACCGGCGCCGTCTACCCGGTCAACCCGCGCGCGGCCGCGATCCGCTCGATGAAGGCGTACCCGACCGTCGGGGCGATCCCGGATCCCGTCGACATGGCCGTCGTCTGCGTGCCGAAGGAGCACGTGCTCGAGGTGGCGGAGGACTGCGGCCGCGCCGGCGTGCGGGGGCTCGTCGTGATCTCCGCGGGCTTCTGCGAGGTCGGCCCGGAGGGCGCCGCGCGCGAACGCGAGCTGCTCGCCATCGTGCGCCGCCACGGCATGCGCATGGTCGGCCCGAACTGCATGGGCGTGCTCAACGCCGACCCGCGCTACTCCATGAATGCGACGTTCGCGCCCGCCATGCCGCCGTTCGGCGGCGCCGGCTTCGTCTCGCAGTCCGGCGCGCTCGGCCTCAGCGTCCTCGACTACGCCCGCGAGTACGGCATCGGCATCTCGCAGTTCGTCTCCATCGGCAACAAGCCCGATGTCAGCGGCAACGACGTGCTCGAGTACTGGGAGGACGACCCGACCATCGAGGTCATCCTCATGTACGTCGAGAACTTCGGCAACCCGCGCCGCTTCCTCGAGATCGCCTCGCGCATCACGAAGCGCAAGCCGATCGTCGTCGTCAAATCGGGCCGCTCCGCCGTCGGCGCCCGCGCCGCCACCTCGCACACCGGCGCGCTCGCCGCCAGCGACCTCGCCGTCGGCGCGCTCCTCGAGCAGGCCGGCGTGCTCCGCGCCGCCTCCATCGAGGAGCTGTTCGACACCGCGATGGCGTTCGGCTCCCGGTCGCTCCCGCGCTCCCGCCGCACCGCGGTCCTGACGAATTCCGGCGGCCCCGGGATCCTCGCCGCCGACGCGCTCGAGCACCGCGGCCTCGACGTCGTCGAGCTTGCCCCCTCGACGACCGAGGCGCTGCGCCCGCTCTTCCCGGCCGAGGCGTCGCTCCGCAATCCGCTGGACATGATCGCGTCCGCCACGCCCGCCGGGTACCGCGCCGCGCTCGCCGCGCTCCTGGGCGACGACGGCGTCGACGCCGCGCTCGCGATCTTCGTCCCGCCGCTCGGCGTGCGCCAGGAGGAGGTGGCCGAGGCCATCGTCGCCGCCGCGGCGACCCGACCCGACAAGCCGGTCCTGGCCGTGCTCATGGGGCGCGAGGGGCTTCCGGCCGGCCGCGCCGAGCTGCACCGCGCCCGCATCCCGGCCTACATCTTCCCCGAGTCCGCCGCCCGCGCGCTCGCCGCGCTCAACCGCCAGCGCGAGTGGACCGAGCGCCCCGTCTCGCGCCCCCGCCCGCTCCCCGGCATCGACGTCGCCGCCGCGCGTGCCATCGTCGACCGCGCGCTCGCCGAGGGCCGCGCCTCGCTCCGCAGCCCCGAGGCGCTCGAGCTGCTCGCCGCCTACGGCATCCCGATCACCGCCATGGCCTTCGCCTCGAGCGAGGACGACGCCGTCGCCGCGGCCACCCGCCTCGGCTTCCCCGTTGTCATGAAGGTCGTCTCCGGCGACATCGAGCACAAAACCGACGTCGGCGGCGTCGAGGTCGGCATCCCCGGCCCCGACGACGCCCGCCGCGCCTACCGCGACCTGCTCGCCCGCGTCGCCGCCCGCGTCCCCGGCGCCCGCATCGACGGCGTGCTCGTCCAGCGCATGATCCGCGGCGGCATCGAGACGATCGCCGGCATCAACCGCGAGCGCCTCTTCGGACCGCTGCTCATGTTCGGCCTCGGCGGCATCTACGTCGAGGCGCTGCGCGACGTCGTCTTCCGCGTCGCCCCGATCGGCACGCTCGACGCCGACGACATGCTTGCCGGCATCCGCGCCGCGCGCATCCTCCAGGGGACCCGCGGCCGCCCGCCCGCCGACCGCGCCGCTCTCGCCGATGCGCTCCTCCGCCTCTCCCAGCTCGCGGTCGACATCCCGGAGATCCAGGAACTCGACGCCAACCCGCTCCTCGCCTTCGAGCACGGCATCGTCGCCGTCGATGCGCGGGTGCGGGTGGCGAGGGAGGGGGAG